>JBQTII010000026.1:0-12386 GCA_052388275.1 Sporichthyaceae bacterium
GGTCTTGCCGGGCAATCCGGCCCACGCACCAGCGGCGCCGGCGCGACCCCGGGTAACGGGGTCGCACCGGCGCCGATGGTGCGGTGGATCGCTACAAGATCAGTAGCCGAAGTCCTGCACCCAGTAGTTGCCCTCGCCGTTGAACCCCACGCCGATCTTGCGGAACTGGCAGTTCATGATGTTGGCGCGGTGGCCCGGGGACTTCATCCAGGCCGCGACCACTGCGGTGGCGGCGCCGTATCCGCGGGCGATGTTCTCCCCGGCCGGGTCCTTGAAGCCATAGCGCTTGATCCGCTTCCACCACACGGTTCCGTCCTTGGAGTTGTGGGCGAAGTAGTCCTTCTTCGCCATGTCGTTCGCGTGGGCCTGTGCGGCCTGGCGCAAGTCGGTGTTGGCCCGTAGCGGCGGGCACCCCTTCACGGCACGCTGGACGTTGGTCAGGGTGAGGATGGCTGAGCGCAGGACCTCGCGAGTGGAGGCTGCCTCGGCCTCGTAGGGCCGCGCCAATCCGATCAGGCCGGCCAGGGCCACGGTCATCGTCAGCACCAGGGCGATCAGGACTCGTGCGGTGCGTCGACGCCACGTCGGGGACGCCGGCGGAATCGGAACAGGCGCAAGTGCGAGCGGAAGGACCGCAGGTGACATCGGGAACTCCAGGCAGGTGGCGCCGCGAGGGGTGGATCGGCGGAGTCGGGATTCGGTCGTGGCACGGGTCGTGCAGGTTCGACCGAATCGTCGGCAGGCGGAGCCCCGGAGTTGAGGGATGGATGTCCTGGGTATTGGCGTGCTCTTCAGCAAGCAGGCGCCGCACCCGTGTAACCTCTGTCTGCCTCGCCCCTTTAGCTCAGTCGGCAGAGCGTCTCCATGGTAAGGAGAAGGTCTACGGTTCGATTCCGTAAAGGGGCTCTGAGCTGCGGTTTCTCCTCCGGGAGAGGCGCGCAGCAGCGGCGGTGTAGCTCAGTTGGTAGAGCAAGCGGCTCATAATCGCTGTGTCACCGGTTCAAGTCCGGTCACCGCTACGCGAGGGGCGAGCTGTGCTCGTAGCGCTTCGCGCTACTCGCAGCTCGCTTCGCCAACATTGCGTCGCTGCGCGCCGCGGCGAGGATCACGCCACCCCGCATCCCCCTTTCCGTGTCCGGCTGTTGGTTCGACCCGGCGGGTGTGGTCGGCTAGTCTCTGCAGGCTCGCAGTCGTAATGAGGAAGGCACTCCCGTGGCCAGCAAATCCCAGGACGTCCGTCCGAAGATCACCCTTGCCTGCACCGACTGCAAGGAGCGCAACTACATCACCAAGAAGAACCGGCGGAACAACCCGGACCGCTTGGAGATGAAGAAGTACTGCCCGCGTGAGCGCAAGCACACCGTGCACCGCGAAACCCGCTGACACCTGTCGGTAGCGCGCTCGCAGATGCCGCTTGATCCTGGTCTGGTCGGCCGGACCTACCCGCCCAGCCGCCCGTATGAGGTGGGCCGGGAGAAGATTCGGGAGTTCGCCGAGGCGATCGGCGACACCAGCCCCGCGTATATCGACCCCAGCGCGGCGCGCGCGCTCGGTCATGGCGACGTCATCGCCCCGCCGACGTTCCCGATCGTGTTCAGTCTGAGCGCAGCGATCGAGGCGGTGATCGCCGACCCGGACGTGCCGATCGAGATGGCCCGGGTCGTGCACGGCACCCAGCAGTTCACCTACTCCCGCCCTCTGCGGCCCGGGGACCGCGTGGTGACCACGGTGTCGATCACGGGCGCGCGCACCATGGCGGGCAGCGACCTGCTCACCGTCGCCTGCTCCAGCGCCACCGAGGCAGGCGAGCACGTGGTGACCTCGACCTCAATGCTGGTCGGCCGCGCTGCCGAGGAGGCGTGAGCATGTCGCCGCGTTATGCCGACGTCGCCAAGGGCGAGCAGTTGCCCAGCCAGTCCTTCACCTTCACCCGGGCAGAGCTGGTCCGCTACGCGGGCGCGTCGGGGGACTTCAACGTCATCCACTGGAACGAGCGCGTCGCGACCGAGGTCGGCCTGCCCAACGTCATCGTGCACGGCATGCTGACGATGGCCACCGCAGCCCGGGTCGTCACCGACTGGGCGGGGGACCCGGGCGCGGTCGTGGACTACGGCGTGCGCTTCACCCGACCGGTCCCCGTTCCCGATGACGAGGAGGGCGCGGTGCTCGAGGTCAGCGCCCAGGTCAGCGAGGTGCTCGGCGACCATCTGGTCAAGGTCACGATCACTGCGACGTTCGACGGCGCCACCGTCTTGGGTAAGGCCGTCGCGACCGTGCGCCTGCCGTGACCGAGCAGCCCCGGTTCGCCGACCTGACGACCTTGCGTGTCGGCGGCCCGATATCGCGCCTCGTCGATGTCGCTGGGCCAGAGGAATTGGCTACTTTGATCGCCGAGACCGGCGACGAGCCACTGATGATCCTGGGGGGCGGGTCGAACCTGCTGGTCAGCGACGAGGGCTTCGCCGGGACGGTGGCCCGCATGGTCGGAAACGGCCTGATGGTCGGCGGCATCCCGGGCGAGGACGAGATCGACGTCCTGGTGGAAGCCGGCGCCAACTGGGACCTCCTCGTCGCCCATGCCGTCGAGCAGGGCTGGGCAGGCATCGAGGCCCTGTCCGGGATCCCCGGCAGCGTCGGAGCGACCCCGATCCAGAACGTCGGCGCCTACGGTCAGGAGGTCGCCGACGTCATCACCGCCGTGCACACCTGGGACCGCGACGCGAGCGTCGTGCGGGTCTTCCGCGCCGAGGAATGCGCGTTCGCCTACCGCGACAGCCTGTTCAAGGGCAATGAGCGCTACGTGGTCACGGCGGTCGGGATGCGGCTACGGGCCGGCCGCAGCGGGATGCCGGTGCGCTACGCCGAACTGGCCCGCACGCTCGGTGTCGAGGTCGGTGGGTCCGCGCCGGTGGCGGCGGTGCGTGAGGCGGTACTTGCCCTGCGCCGCTCCAAGGGCATGGTTCTCGATGACGCCGATCACGACACCTGGAGTGTGGGTTCGTTCTTCACCAACCCGATCCTGAGCCAGGCCATCGCCGCGGCCGCCCTTCCCGACGACGCCCCGCGCTACCCGGCGGGCGAGGGCCTGCTCAAGACCTCCGCGGCGTGGCTGATCGAGCACGCCGGCTTCGCCAAGGGCTATGGCGCAGGCGTCGGCACCGGCCGGGCGACGCTGTCCACCAAGCACACTCTGGCGCTGACCAACCGCGGCGGGGCCGACGCCGCCGATGTCCTGGCCCTGGCCCGTGAGATCCGCACCGGCGTCCTCGTCCGCTTCGGCATCGCTCTGGAACACGAGCCGGTCCTGGTCGGCCTGACCCTGTAGGGGGCGCAGTGCCCCGCTCAGCCCAGATCACATCCGAGGGCGGCGTTGAGCACTGCGCACGCGGAGGTGAGGCGTGCGGGTGTGAGGCGGGTAATCCGTGACCGAAACGCCGAACGGCGCAAGGTGTGCAGATTGTCGAAGCTGACTACGCACGGTTCCGGCATACCGTCCTCGACCGAGAGCGCAAGCTCGCTGCGTAGGCCGCGGATCGTCCGGGTGCAGGCCGCGACGACGACGGCGCCGATCCGGTCCGCGACCGGGTCGCGGGTCAGGACGAGGACGGGGCGGTCACCGCCTGGAGTCACGGCCCACCAGATTTCGCCCCTCACCACGCGGGGGTGCCGGCCCAACTGTCGGGATCGTCGGTCAGCACGAGTTCGGACTCGCGTAGCGGTGTGCGCTCGTAGATGGCGGCGTCGCGGTCGTTGGCGATTGCGGCCAGATACACCTCGATGGCCCGCCGTACGACCTGCGACCTGGACGCGTGGGCGCCGGGCACCAGAAGGTCCATCGACACCACCAAGTCGTCCGGCAGTCGAACTGCGATCTGAGTTGTCATGCACTCAGCATACCGGTGCGCACGACAATTATCATCTGGTCACTGGGTACCCAACCAGCGCACGATTCCGGCTCGCAGCCGGATTTTGACGTGTTCGGGCGCCAGCGAGCCTTCGACGGAGTCCCGCGCGAGTCCAGCAAGATCCGCGTCCGTGCAACCGTGGTGCGTGCGCGCAATGGCGTACTGGTCCACCAGGCGCGAGCGGAAGATCAGCGGGTCGTCCGCTCCGAGGGCAATCGGGACCCCGGCGGCTCGCAGCTCGCGCAGCGGAACCGCGGCGGCGTCGGTCGCGACCCCGAGCGCCACATTCGACGAGGGACAGACCTCCAGCGTCACCCGCCCGGAGGCAAGCAACTCCACCAGGGCCGGGTCCTCGACGCTGCGCACGCCGTGCCCGATGCGGTGGGCGCGCAGGGTGTGCAGGCAGTCCCGCACCTCCTCCGGGCCGCCGAGCTCGCCGCCGTGGGGCAGGGCGGCGAGCCCGCCGGCCCGGGCGATCTCGAACGCGCGCTCGAAATCTCGCGCCCGTCCTTTGCGCTCGTCGTTGGAGAGCCCGAACCCGACGACGCCGGCCCCCGCATAGCGCACCGCGAGCCGCGCCAGGGTCCGCGCGTCGAGGGGATGGCGGGTCCGATTGGCCGCGATCACCACCCCGATCCCGACCCCGGTCGCGGCCGAGGCCACCCGCGCCGCGTCCAGGATCAGCTCGACCGTCGGAGTCAGTCCGCCGAGGTGCCGCGCATAGGTGCTCGGGTCGACCTGCAGTTCCAGCCAGCCCGAGCCCTCCGCGGCGTCGTCCTGCGCGGCCTCCAGAACCAGGCGGCGCACGTCGGCCTCGGTCTGCACCACGACCCGCGCTGCGTCGTACAGCCGTTGGAAGCGGAACCAGCCGCGGTCCGCGGTGTCGGCGAGTTCGCCGGGCTCGCCTTCGCGCAGCGCATGCGGCAGCCGCACGTCGTGCTCTGCGGCGAGCTCCAGCAGCGTCGAATGCCGCATGGAGCCGGTGAAGTGCAGATGCAGGTGTGCCTTGGGCAGCGCCGCCAGGTCACGGCCCCCGTCACTCATGGTTCAGGGTGTCGCCTCGCCGAGCAGCTTCTGCAGTCGCGACACGCCCTCGATCAGATTGTCGTCGCCGAGGGCGTAGGACAGCCGCAGGTAACCCGGGGTCCCGAACGCCTCGCCCGGCACGACCGCGACCTCGGCCTCGGCCAGGATCAGTTCGGCCAACTCCGCCGAGGACGCAGGCCGTACCCCGCGGATCTCCATGCCCAGCACGCCGGCCACCGAGGGGTAGGCGTAATAGGCGCCGAACGGTTCCGGGCAGCTGACCCCGGGGATCTCGCGCAGCATGCTCACCATGATCTGGCGTCGACGGTCGAAGGCCACCTTCATCTCCTCCACCGCCGTGAGGTCCCCGCTGACGGCCGCCAGCGCCGCCCGTTGGGAGACGTTGGCGACGTTGGAGGTGGCGTGCGATTGCAGGTTCACCGCGCCCTTGACAATGTCGGCCGGGCCGATCAGCCAGCCCACCCGCCACCCGGTCATCGCATAGGTCTTGGCGACGCCGTTCAGGACCAGGCAACGCTCGGCGAGCTCGGGTACCTCGACCGGCAGCGAGGAGAACTGCGCCCCGCCGTAGACCAGGTGCTCGTAGATCTCATCGGTGACGACCCACAGGCCGTGCTCGGCGGCCCACTGCCCGATCTCGCGGACCTGGGCGGGGGTGTAGACCGCGCCGGTCGGGTTCGACGGGGAGCAGAACAGCAGGATCTTGGTGCGCGGCGTGCGCGCGGCCTCCAGTTGGTCGACGGTGACCAGGTAGCCCGCGCTGTCGTCGGCGACGACGTCCACGGGAACACCGCCGGCCAGGCTGATCGCCTCCGGGTAGGTCGTCCAGTACGGGGCGGGCAGCAGGACCTCATCGCCGGGGTCGCACAGCGTCGCGAACGCGGAGTAGACGGCCTGCTTGCCACCGTTGGTCACCACGACCTGGTTCGCGCTGACCTGGTAGCCCGAATGCCGCGCGGTCTTGGCGGCGATGGCCTCCTTGAGCTCGGGCAAGCCGCCGGCGGGGGTGTACCGGTGATTATTGGGCTCACGGCAGGCAGCGATGGCGGCTTCGACGATGTAGTCCGGGGTCGGGAAGTCGGGCTCCCCGGCCCCGAAACCGATGACCGGTCGCCCGGCGGCCTGCAGCGCCTTCGCCTTCGCGTCCACCGCCAGCGTCGCGGATTCGGCGATCCCGGAGATTCGGGCGGAGAGTCGGCGCGCGGGTGTTGAGGTCATGTACTCATCGTTTCACGGGCTACGGTGGACGTGACTTAGTCGACTACTTAGTCTATCTTGGGGCAATGATCGAGGTCGGGGTGCACGAGGCGAAGACGACCCTCTCGAAGCTGCTGCGCCGGGTGGCCGGCGGTGAAGAGGTGCTGATCACTCGGGGCGGCGAGCCGGTGGCCCGGATTGTGGCCGTGGCGCCGTCTCGTCGCCGAGTTCTCGGGGCCGATGCCGGCCGGGTGCGGATGGCGGATGACTTTGACGCCCCGCTACCGCCCGAGGTCTTGGCCGACTTCGAGTCGTGAGGATCCTGCTCGACACCCATGTATGGCTCTGGATGCTCGCGGCTCCGGAAAGGCTCAGTCCGGCGGCGCGGACCCAGGTCGAGGATCCGGCCATCACGTTGCTGCTGTCGGCGGCGAGCTCGTGGGAGATCGCGATCAAGTGGGGCCTCGGCAAACTCGATCTTCCCGAGCCTCCCGAGCGCTATGTGCCCGATCGGCTGCGTTCCTCCGGGGTCACCGCACTGCCCGTCGAACACAGTCACGTCCTGCGCGTGGCGGAGTTGCCCCGCCATCATCGCGATCCGTTCGACCGGGTGTTGATCGGGGCCGCTTTGGTCGAAGGCGTGCCGATCATGTCCGCCGACCGGGCCTTTGACCCCTACCCCGTAGAGCGCCTCGCCGCGTACTGATCGCCCCGAGGGTGGCCGATGCTCGGGAGGTGGGTGCCACTGGGTGCCCCGGTGATCGGGGGCGTGTCATGCGGGCAGTCGTGGGCTCAGGGACAGCGATCGTGCGGGCCCGGGTGGGTGGTGATGGGCGCGATACCAGCGAGGGCGGGAAGGAGGCAGCGACGCGATGCGGCCGCCTTGGCGTTGCTCAGCGCTCTGGTGTGGCAAGGATCCGGAAGAGCATGTTGTTCACGTCGGTGAGCGCTTGAAGGTCGATCTGCCGAGAGCGTTGGTGAAGGTCGGTCTTGCCCAAGCTGGTGATCAGGCCGGGTGCGGCCCAGCTTTGGCCGAGGTTGATCCCGAAGCCGGTGTCAGGCTCGGTGTCGAAGATCGGCACGACAACCACGGTCGGTTCGTTCGGGATCTCGTTGTAGACGGTCGATGAGATCACCAGCACGTGCGGCCCGACCGTGGTCGTCCAGATCTCGCCGCGCCGCGGTGCAGTGCTCAACGAGGTCCCAGCTGCTCAAGGTTGCGCGCTGCCCATGCCTGGCTGAAGGCGAGCGCCTCTGGCTGGCTGGTGAGGAAATGTTCATGGGCGGCGCATCGTCGTCGCATGTCCTCGACGTCGAGGACCGCTTCGATCCACGAGTTCATCGAGCGCTGGTCGGCCGCCGCGTACTGTTTGACCATCTCATAGGCGGCTTCGGTAAGGCGCAGGGTGATGGTGTGTGCCATCGAATGATGCTATCAACACCAGATGGCACCGGCGCTGGATGTCGCGCACGGCCCGTACTCGTGGTCACCGAGCTTGCCTACTGCTCGCGGATCGGATCGGGGCGGCGCGGAACTGGGGTTTGCCCGCTCGATTCGCCTCGCTGGGCGGTCGTCATCCCCGCGGACAGTCCCGACCGGCTTGGCGGGTGAGATCGGCGGAGTTCTCGGCGTGGCTGATCGGTGTGGGTGGCCGATGCTCGGGGGGTGGGTTGCCGCCGGGTGCCGGCCGGACGGGGGGTGAGCGTGGGCGAGCTTCGCAGGAGGCCGTCGGGGCGCCCCTTTCAGGCCAGTCCCGGCAGCACGAGGAGCGCCTCCTCTTCAGCGTCGGCGAAGGCTGCAATGCGCTCGGCGTTCTCGCGAAGGGTCGCCGCGATTGCCGCGGTGGTGCAGTTGCCGAGCCGCAACCAGACCGCCTTCGGCGGCGGACCCAGAAGGAACGCGAGCTGGCGAAAATCCGAGTCCTTTGACACGACGATGAGATCCTGCTCGCCCGCATACTCCCAGATCTCACGGTCAGTGGCGGTGTCCAGACCCAAGGCGCTGACGTGCGTGCTGTCGGGAAATTCGGTCACCAGCAGGGCAGCGAGCGTGCGCGAAAGATTTTGGTCGAACAGGAGTCTCACGCGGACGCGGCGAGGCGACGCTCGCGTGCGGCCGCGAAACTCAACGCTGCCCGAACATGGGCCTCGGTCAACTCCGGAAAATCAGCGACGATCTCCGCCGGCGTCATGCCCGCGGCCAAGTACTCCAGCACGTCGTACACGGCGATCCGCGTGCCGACGAAACAGGGCTTACCGCTACGTACGCCCGCCCGCAGGTCGATCAGCGCTCCGAGGTCCATCCGATGACGATACTCGCCGGGCACTGATCGTCCACGCGTCAGCGGGCCTGCCCAGTCCGCGATCGCCCTGGCGGGTGAGATTCCCGGTCCTCTCGGCGTGTCTGACCGGTGTGTGTGTGGCCGATGCTCGCCCGGTGGGGTGCCGCCGGGCGCCCCGGTGATCGGAGGGCGTGTCATGCGGGCGGCTGATGGTGCGCGCGGCCGGCGCCTGCGCCGACTCACCAGTCGCATATGCAGTATGCTTGCATCATGAAGCGGACGACAGTGATGATCCCTGACGACCTCGACGATCGACTGCGCCGTGAGGCTCGTCGCCGCGGGGTCTCGATCGCCGACGTCGCCCGCGAGGCCCTGGAGCGCCACCTCCCGGAGAGACAGGGTGGCGTGCCGGGGTTTTTCGCGATCGGTGACGGTGGCCCTGCGGACGTTTCCGAGCGGGTCGAGGAGTTCGTCGCTGCCGCGATCAGTCGCGCGCACCCCGCCGGGCCCGCCTGACATGCTGATCGTCGATACCGGTCCGCTCTATGCGGTCGCCGCGCGCCGCGATGTCCATCACCAGGCGTGCGTGGACGTGCTCACCAGCGCCGATCGGCCTTTGGTGGTGCCCGCGCTCGTGGTCACCGAGGTCGCCTACCTACTCGCGGACCGGATCGGTGCGGCGGCTGAACTGGCGTTCGCCCGCTCGATCGCCGCCGGGGAACTGGTGGTGGAGCCGGTGCTCGATTCGGAGTGGGCCAGGATCGCGGAGTTGACCGAGCAGTACCTCGACCTGCCCCTGGGGGTCGTGGACGCCTCGATCGTCGCCCTGGCTGAACGGTTGGGAGCGGGCACGATCGCCTCGCTGGACCGCCGGCATTTTGGTACGGTCCGCCCCCGGCACGCCCCGGCGTTCACGCTGCTGCCCTGAGGGCTGCGGCAGCTGATCATCCCCGCGTGTGCGCGCCGATCGGTTCGTCTCGGTGGAACCGCCGCCGCTGCTGCTGCTGTCTCTCACGCGTTGTTGGCGGGCCGGCTCCCAGCCTTCGCCGAGGTTGATCCCGAAACCGGTGTCGGGCTCAGTGTCGAAGATCGGCACGACAACAACGGTTGGTCGACGAACGGTACGTAAGTCTGCCGACAGAATGCTCATCATCGTGTCGACAAATTGCTAATCAACTGCTATTGTTCGGGCATGGTCGAGCCCTGGATTCCGCGGCGCGCGACCGAGGTGGCCGCGGCGTCGCTCGGCGACTTTCGGGTGCTCGTGATCCACGGGGCACGCCAGGTGGGCAAGTCCACCCTTGCCCTGCAGTTGGCCGAGCGGGTCGGCGCAACCGTGGTCACCTTGGACGACGAGGACGCGCGTCGGGCGGCGCAGAACGACCCAGCGTCGTTCGTGGCCGCCCTCGGCCGGCCGCTGGTGATCGACGAGGTGCAGCGGGTCGGCGAACCGCTGGTACTCGCGGTCAAGGCGGCCGTGGATCTCGATCGTCGTCGCGGGGAGTTCATCCTCACCGGATCGACGAACTTCTTGACGGTTCCGACGATCTCGGAGTCGCTGGCGGGGCGCGCCGACTTCCTCACGCTGTGGCCGCTGTCGCAGGGCGAACTTCACGGCGGCGCCGACGGATTCATCGACCGGGCCTTCGCCGGGCCCGCGGACCTGCTGGGGCACCGCGGGGGCGCCCTCGAGCGGGACGAGTACCTCGAACGGCTCTGTCTGGGTGGCTACCCGGACCTGCTGAGGATCGGCGAGCGCGGTCGCCGTCGATGGTTCGAAAGCTACGTGCGCACGGTGCTGGCTCGGGAGGTTGAGGCGGCAGGCGACATTCGCAGGGCCGATGCTCTGGCCGCCATGGTGCGCTACTTCGCCGCCACCACGGCCGGCGAGCTCGTCATGGCCAACGCGGCGCAGCGGTTGGGCATCGCCCGGGCGACGGCGGCGGAGTACCTGCCGTGGCTGGAGACGGTGTTCCTTGTCCACCATCTGCCGGCGTGGAGCCGCAACCTGACCGCGAAGGTGGTCAAGCGCCCCAAGATCCACATGGTGGACACCGGCGTGGCGGCCAACCTGTTGGGTCGGCGCCCGGCGGCGCTGCGGCACCCGACCGAACCGGCCACGGGCCCGCTGTTCGAGACGTTCGTCGTCAACGAGATCGCCAAGCAGCTCACGTGGTGCGAAACCTCCGCCCGGCTGTTCCACTTCCGGGACCGCGACGGCGTCGAGGTTGACGCGGTGCTCGAGGCAGACGACGGCGCAGTCGTGGCCGTCGAGACCAAGGCGACCTCCACACCGCGCCCGGAAGATTTCCGTGGGCTGGCCAAGCTGCGAGACGCAGCCGACCGTGGCGGTGAACGATTCCTCGCCGGCGTCCTGCTGCACACCGGGACCCGCCGCCTGCCATTCGGTGAACGACTCGTGGCGTTGCCCGCAGCGGACCTCTGGACCTGATGTCGGGCTCGGACGTACGCGGGGGACTAGGGCTGCCCTAGACGCGGGCATCTTCAGGTGAGTCAATGCGCCGGTTCGCCCGCCCGCTGCGACTGCCTCTAGACTCCAACGCAAGGTTGCTCAAACCGCAGTGTCGGCATGCCCGCATTCGGCCTCGGCAGCGCTTAGGGTCGTAGCTCAATTGGTAGAGTTCCGGTCTCCAAAACCGGCGGTTGGGGGTTCGAGTCCCTCCGGCCCTGCACCAGCATCAAGGCGCCAGAGGGCGCGAGAGCGCCTCCACCAGGGGCATCCAGATCGGGGAACACAGTGACCGAGACCCGTCCGGCACAGACGCCGGAGCAGGGCAAGCCGGAGCCCAAGCGCACCTTGCGTGGGCTCCCGGCGCGCATCGGGCTGTACTACCGCCAGGTGGTCGCCGAGCTGCGCAAGGTCATCTGGCCCACCCGCAAGGAGCTGGTGACCTACACGGCTGTCGTGCTGGTCTTCGTCACGATCGTCATTGCCTACGTTTCCCTGCTCGACCTCGGGTTCAGCAAGGGTGTGCTCAAGATCTTCGGCTGATGCCGACCGCCGCCCCGCGACCCGCGCACGCTTGCGACTAAGAAAGGCTCCTCACCGTGTCCGACTCTGATGTGTTCACCGACCCTGGTCAGGTGGACGCCGGCGACGACAGCACGCTCGACCCTGCTGACGATGGCGCCGTAAAGGCCGCTGCGGGTCCCGAGGGTGCACCGGCCGCGGAGTTCGACGACGGCACCGGCGCCGCGGACGACGGTGGGGCCGAGCCCGCGGAGGTCGACCCTGTCGCGGAGTTCCGCCAGGCGATGCTCTCCGCCCCCGGCGAGTGGTACGTCGTGCACTCCTACGCGGGGTATGAGAACCGGGTCAAGGCCAACCTGGAGAACCGCACCTCCAGCCTGAACATGGAGGACTTCATCTTCCAGGTCGAGGTTCCCCAGGAGGACTTCGCCGAGATCAAGAACGGGCAGCGCAAGGTCGGCAAGCGCAACAAGTTCCCGGGTTATGTGCTGGTGCGCATGGACCTCACCGACGAGTCGTGGTCCGCGGTGCGCCACACCCCGGGGGTCACCGGGTTCGTCGGCCACACCCACGTGCCCTCGCCGCTGACCCTCGACGAGGTCCTGACGATCCTCGCCCCGGAGCCGGTCAAGTCCGGCGGAGCCAAGGGCGGACCCGCGGTCGAGATCAAGGTGCTCGACTTCGACATCGGCGACTCGGTCACCGTCATCGACGGCCCGTTCGCGACCCTGCAGGCCACGATCCACGAGATCAATGCCGAGGCCCAGAAGATCAAGGGTCTGGTGGAGATCTTCGGCCGCGAGACCCCGGTCGAGCTGTCCTTCACCCAGATCCAGAAGAACTAACACCCTCGGGGGGCTCCGCCCCCCGAGTACCCCCGAAAAGCAGAACTAGAAACCTCGGGGGGCTCCGCCCCCCGAGTACCCCCGAAAAGCAGAACTAGAAACCTCGGGGGGCTCCGCC
>JBQTII010000027.1:0-2394 GCA_052388275.1 Sporichthyaceae bacterium
CCCGGACTCCCGACCCAAAAGGTCCCAGGCAGACCTTTTGGGGCGGGCCAGGGCCAAGGGGGCGGCGCTCCGCGCCCGCAAGTCCTGACCGGCGCCGCCCATCCCGCCGGGTGTCGATTCACGATCCCGATCGATACTCCTGAGGCGACACCTCGGAAGCGCGTCACTGTTGTCCCAATTGGGCTCGTGAGCCCTCAACGCTCCGCGGTCGCCACCGAACGCACCCGATCTGTGGCACGATTGTGGCATGAGTCGGACGCGGTTGAGCACAACGGTGGACGAGGGCCTGCTTGCCAGCGCCCGCCAGGTTCGCCCGGGCGGGACCGACGCGGCGCTGATGGACGAGGCGCTTGCGGCGTTGCTCGAGCGGCATCGCCGGGCCGAGATCGATGCCAGTTATGCGGCTTACGACGAGCACCCGCTCGATCAGCCCGACGAGTGGGGTGACCTGGCGACGTTCCGGCGCCTGGCCGGCGGTTCGTGAAGGCGACGCCGCTGCGCGGTGAGATCTGGTGGTGCGAACTCCCGGAGATCGGGCGGCGGCCAGTTCTGGTGCTCTCCCGCGATGCGGTGATCCCGCGCCACCGGCGGGCCCTGATCGCCCCGTGCACGACGACCATCCGCGAATTGGTCAGCGAAGTCGTTCTTGACCCCGACGAGGACCCGGTTCCGCGACGTTGCGCCGTCAATCTGGACTCGCTGGAAAGCGTCTCGCTCGCCGTCCTGGTCCAGCGCCTCGGTCGGCTCAGCGACGCGCGGATGCATCAGGTGTGCTGGGCGCTCGCGGCGGCGGTCGACTGTCCCGGAGCGACCGGCCGGGGTAGACAGGTCCCTCGCGCCGGGACGGCGGGGCCGGCGGCTTAGCAGGTCTCGGCCTCTGGCGAAAACGGATCGAACCTCAGGTTCCGTCGCTGATCGGGGAGTGCGTGCGTGTTGCGGCAGGATGACCATGAACAATGCGGCAGAATGACCACGTGACAGCGGCAGAACGACCAGAAGGAGCAGCGTTATCGGTGCTGAAGGAGCGAGTCTCTTCTCGCGTCACGCGGAGGCGCACGTGCGGATCGCCCTCACGGACACCCGCGTCGTGGCGATCAACGGCGCCAGACAGGTAGGCAAGTCGACCCTGGCGCGCAGGGTGCTGGCCGATGTACCTGATGCGCAGGAGCGCCGGTTGGACGATCCGGCGACATTGGCCGCGGCGCGCCGTGACCCCACTGCCTTCGTCAGGCATCCCGGTCTGCTGCTAATCGACGAGATCCAGCGGGCGCCGGAGCTGTTGCTGGCGATCAAGGACACCGTCGATCTCGACCCGCGTCCTGGCCGCTTCCTGCTCACCGGATCAGCGCGCCTGCTCGCACTGGGTGCCCTGCCGGACGCCCTGCCCGGCCGCATGGAGTCGATCGAGTTGTGGCCGCTGTCCCAGGGCGAGATCGAGGGCGTTACGGAAGGCTTCGTCGAGGAAGCCTTCGCTCTGGGGGCTGACCTGCACCGGCCCGGTGTGCTCTCCCGGGTTGACTACGCGGCGCGGATTTCACGCGGTGGCTATCCGGACGCGGTCCTGCGCACCGATGCTCGCCGCCGCGGCCGGCTGCTCTCGAGCTACGTCGACGCCGTCGTGGGCAAGGACATTGCGGACCTTCGAGAGATCTCCCAGTTGACCGAGCTGCGACGGCTTGTCGCCACGGTCGCGGGCCGCGCGGGTTCGCTGCTGGTCCCGGCGAACGTCGCCGCTGATCTTGGTGCTCCGCGCACGACAATCGCTCGCTACATCGACCTGCTCGAGGCTGTGTTCCTGATCCGCCGCATCCCTGCCTGGAGCAGCTCGCTGACCCGGCGCGCGATCGGAACACCCAAGGTCGTGTTCACCGACTCAGGACTCCTCGCCCAGGTGCTCGGCCTCGATGCCGAGTCACTTTCCTCGGTCCGTGCGAGCAATGGGCACCTCGTCGAGTCCTTCGCCCTGAGCGAGTTGGCTCGCCAACTCGAGCACAGCCATGCCGAGATACGCCTGCACCACTACCGCACCCGCGACGGCGTGGAGGTCGACGCGATCCTGGAGAACTCATTCGGTGCCGTGGTGGGAATCGAGATCAAGGCCACCGAATCGGTCCGGGGCAACGACTTTGCCGGGCTCAACCACCTCGCCGCCCGGCTGGGCGAGAGGTTCCGTGCGGGTTTCGTACTGCACCTGGGAACGCAATCCCTGCCCTTCGGCCCGCGGATGCGCGCCTTGCCCTTATCGGCGATCTGGGACATGTCCGCGAGATAGCCGATATAGGGCTTCGTGCTGGGCCGGGCCGGGACGCGGTGGGTACGGGACCCGCGCGCAACGCAGGCGCCTCCCCCCCCCCCCGGGCGGGCACGGCCGCCCCCCGCCCCGGGAGGGCCACC
>JBQTII010000028.1:0-3719 GCA_052388275.1 Sporichthyaceae bacterium
CACAATCTCGGCCCATTCCTGGCCGTGGGCGTAGCAATGACCGCGCCACCGGCGCAGTTGACGACCGGTTCGCTGTCGCGTAGCCCCGCGGCGGACCAGCTGCCGGCCGAGCCGTGCCGGTCCGAGACCTTGACCGGTGTCATGCGTCGCGTCATATTGAATGTATGACGACTTCTGAGGCGCGCGTGCAGATCGCGGCGCGGCTGCCGGCGCGGCTGGTACGCCTCATGGATGCGGCAGTGGCCGACGGTCAGGTTTCCTCGCGAACCGAATACCTCGAGCGCGCCGTCGCGGCAGCGGCCAAAGCGGCTGAGCAGGAGCGGGAGATCGCGGTCATGCGGGCGGCCTACGCCGCGGGCGAGGTCGACGAGGTGGAGCCGGCCTGGGTGCGCCGGCACGCGAGCGAGATCTGGGCAGAGCTGCCCTGATGCGCGCCATCCACCTGGCCGAGTTGGACAAGCGGCGCCCAGTGCTGGTGCTGACCAGGGATCACATGGTCGGGGTGCTGTCCACGGTCTGCGTCGCTCCGATCTCCCGGGTCGTACACGGCGTGCACAGCGAGGTCGCGCTGGATCCGCGCAACGGCTTGGGAGCGCACTGCGTGGTCAAGTGCGATCAGGTCCAGTCAGTGACCCCGGATCAGCTTGGGCAGCGCATCGGCTACCTGCTCGATTCGCAAGAGCCGGACCTCGCCGCCGCGATCGCGTTCGCCTTCGATCTGCGCTGACCTCACGGCCATGACGTGGGGAGGCGACGCCGGTGATGCCCGCCCAGGCGGCGCGCACCGATCGCACCTCAGCGTCGCGGCTCTCGTCGCGCTCGTTAAGCGTCACGCCTGCCCCGCCATCCCGCCGCCAGGCCCGATCGGTGTCGGCGGCCGGCCGAGGCCCGATCAGGGGACGGCCTCGATGCGGCAACGCGGGCCGGCGGCGGCTCCCAGGCGCAGATCAGTGGTGAGCAGAGTTGCGCCCAACGCTTCGGCGAGTGCGACGTAGGCGGCGTCCCACCCGCGGACGGTGGCCCGCAGCTCCCAGGCCCGATCGAGAAGCGGGCGGTGGCTGAACCGCCTGCCCGGCCAGTCCCGCAGATCCGCGAGGGCCAGCTGCGCTGCCGTGGCATCGAGTCCTCCCCGCAGGTATTCACGCCGGATGACACCGAAGACCTCGATGTCGATGATGTGCGGCGCAGCGTGCTGGGGCTCGGCGGCGAGCCGGGTCCGTAGCGCTTCGGCGCGCGGAGTGTCGGTGACGACCTCGAACAGGACGGAGGCGTCAACTACCAGCATCGGGCCAGGGTCCGCGCAGCTCGTCGAGCGCCTCGCGTACGTCGACGGCGTCGATCGCGCACGGGCGACGCCTGGTCCGCTCCAACCACTGCGCCACGCTCGGTTGCGCCGCAACCCGTGCCGCCTCGCGACGCAGCAGCTCCGGGACGCTGATCCCCGCTTCCGCTGCGTGTCGCGCTAGCCCTGCGTACACCGTGTCGCTGACGTCGCGGATCTGAATCGTCTTAGGCACGCTTCATGATGACATGCAGAAACGCATGATCACATGCGTTTCACCCCACCGCCCACGGGACATCGGCCCCTGACTGCTTTCCCCCATGGATTCCGGCCGCGCGCTATCTCCAGAAACCTCGACCGTGATGCTCGCCCGGGTATCCGCGCTCAGGTAGGCGCGTCGCCGCGGACCCAGGTTCCGCTGAAGATCGCCAGCCCGGGCACGGTGCCCACCTCGACGAGATCGGTGGGTTTGTCCGGGTCGAGCAGCACCAGCGGGCTGGAGAGCGGATCCCCCACCCGCCGGGCGAGCAGCCGGGTGCCGTCCGGGGTGAAGCAGACCGCCTGCAGCCCGTCGATGCGCTTGGTCTTGCCCGACTTGAGGTTGAGCAGCACCAAGGTCTCGGGCTTGTTCCCGAACGAATGGTCTGGCGCGTTGATGGTGGCTGCCGTCCACTCAGTACCGAGGGACCCACCGAAGACGTCCGCCTTGAATGAGATGGTCCGAACCTTGCCGGACTTTTCGCGAATCTCGAGGACCGATGCATCGCCGATCTTGTCCGTCGACCTGCCGTACAAGAGCTTGCCGCCGGCGACAGGCGCGAGCCCCGCGCCCCCGTTGACGTCGAAGAGCTGCTGCTTGGCTCGGCGGTCGAGATCGAAGGAGAAGAAGCGGGTCACATCCGATGCGCCACGTGTGACGTCGTAGTAGAGGACACCGTCGTGAACGGTCGGGTGAACGCATACGGACGACCCAACCCGGGGACCGGGGCCAGTGTTCCGTCCCCATTGACCACGGCGAGCCGGTCTACATCGCGATCGGCCGCCGACACCACGACGTGATCAACGTCCGCGCCCATCGACGAGATGCGCTTCATGGTGGTCACCCGCTCCGCCACCAAGGGCTCGAACCGCAGCCCGTACACGTCGGCGAACAGCGGGTTGTTCTCGTCGCTGGCCAGCACGAACGCGTCGTACGAGTCCAGCTCTCGCTCGACGAGCGGCGCAGGCGCGGCGACGCGCTCCCCGTCATCGGAGGAACAGGCGGCTAGCGACATCAAAGCCGCGGCGGCGCACGCGCCCGCGAGGGCGCGGCGCCACCGGGCGCATAAGGCGGTCATGGGCTCAGCCTGTCAGTTCGTTGACAGGAACGTGGAGACCGTGAAGCCCGTGAAGGTGGCTTGCTGCACGGGTGTGAACTCCCACAGGCCCTGAGCGACGGTGCCATGGAAGTCCTTGCTGCCCTTCCACGGGGCGCATGGCGCACCGCCGACACAGTCGTCCTGCCACCACGCGTTCACGGCATTGCGCGAGTACTGGCTCGTGCCCGCGGGGAACGGCGGCTCGAAGGAGCCCATCAGCTTGTTCGTCGGGGTCTGGGAGATGCTGCCCCTGATCGTCACGACCTTGTGCACCGGGACCTCGAAGCCGAGTTCGGTGGTGTAGTTCTCCGGGGTCTCACCGCTGCGCCATTCGGACCCGATCTTGTAGGTAGTGGCCGCATCCGGATACGCGATGCCCACGCCGACGCGGCGCATCCGCTTGTCGTGCAGGTCGCCGCCGCCGACCCCGCACACCTCGAACTGGGTGCTCTTGTAATTGGCGCGTCCGCCGATGATTCGCGCCCTATCGAGCCGGTAGGTGTGGAACAGCGCTTGGACCTTTCCGTAGCCGTAGTCGGTGTAGAGCTCGCGCACCGGCAGGGCGGTCAAGTTCTTGTTGCCCTTGCCGCGGTACACGCAGGAGTACTCGCCCAGGTTCGGCTCGTCGACCTGCGTGGGCAGCATCACGGTGCGCGGGGAGCCGATCGTGCGCCCCAGCGAGTCGACCATCGTGGTGATGCCTTTGAGATCGACCAGGCGTGGAGTTCCCGTCGATGAGCAGCTGCGCGGTGACCTCCTGGTTGACCATGGCCGGGCCGGCCGGGCCGGAGTCGCGGGCAGCGGAAGCGGCCGGTGCGATCAGACCCACCGTCAGCGCAGCGAGGGCGTCACCGTCACTGCCGCGCTGCGGCAAATGAACGTGCGGGCATAGGAACGACGAATAGACATGAGATCTCCCCAACAGATGAATTCGTCAGCGCCCCCCGGCGCCGATCGAGCCGCAGCCTATGGGCGCAATGTCCGCGTTGTCCTGAGAATGACCAAGATCCTTCGCGGGGACTTTTCGCCCGCCGGGAGGGCCGTGCCGCGCCGCGCCGTCCGCGCCGCGCCGTCCGCGC
>JBQTII010000029.1:0-51855 GCA_052388275.1 Sporichthyaceae bacterium
CTCGGGCGTGCGAAACCCGGTCTGGGCGTAACTGCCTGGTTCAGTCATGGACAACGGCTCCTTCGTCGCCGACAGGAGGCCCCACCCGACATCGGCGCTCTCACTTCCCCGGTGCGATCCTGTAGGCCACGACCGCGAGCACTGCCACCGTACGACGATCAAGGAGCTACCCGAGCATGGGCCGTCTGGCGCAGACCGAGAACCTCACCGATGTCCAGCAGGAGATCCTGCGCACGGTGGCGGACTTCGTGGAGAAGGAGATCATCCCGCACGCCCAGGAACTCGAGCATGGGGACATCTACCCCCAGGACATCGTCGACGGGATGAAGGAGATGGGCCTGTTCGGGCTCATGATCGGTGAGGAGTACGGCGGCCTCGGGGAGTCCCTGCTCACCTACGCCCTGGTCGTGGAGCAGATCGCCCGCGGCTGGATGAGCGTCTCGGGAATTATCAACACCCACTTCATCGTGGCCTACATGCTGACGCAGCACGGCACCGAGGAGCAGAAGCAGAAATACCTGCCGCGGATGGCCGAAGGCGAGGTCCGTGGCTCCTTCTCGATGTCCGAGTCCGGCTGCGGCTCCGACGTTGCGGCGATCAAGACGCGCGCGAAGGTCGATGGCGACGACTTCGTCGTCAACGGCGCCAAGATGTGGCTGACCAACGGCGGCTCGTCCAACCTCACGGCCGTGCTGGTGCGCACCGACGAGGGCGCGGAGTCGGTCTACAAGAACATGACCACGATCCTGGTCGAGAAGCCCTCGGGCTTCGGCGAGGTCCTGCCCGGCCTGATCGTGCCCGGCAAGATCGAGAAGATGGGCTACAAGGGCGTCGACACCACCGAGATGGTCTTCGACGACTTTCGGATCTCCCAGGCCCAGGTTCTCGGTGGCGACGCCGGCCGGGGTCGTGGTTTCTACCAGATGATGGACGGGGTCGAGGTCGGCCGCGTGAACGTGGCTGCGCGCGGTTGTGGGGTGGCGATCCGCGCGTTCGAGCTCGGCGCCGCGTACGCCCAGCAACGCGAGACGTTCGGGAAGAAGATCGCCGAGCACCAGGCCGTGCAATTTCGTCTCGCCGACATGGCGTGCAAGGTCGAGGCGGCCCACCAGATGATGACGATGGCCGCCCGCAAGAAGGACTCCGGCGAGCGCAACGACCTCGAGGCCGGGATGGCCAAGTACCTGGCGAGCGAGTGGTGCCGCGACGTCGTGGAGGACTCCTTCCGCATCCACGGCGGCTACGGCTTCTCCAAGGAGTACGAGATCGAGCGGCTGTACCGCGAGGCCCCCATGCTGTTGATCGGCGAGGGCACCGCCGACATCCAGCGCATGATCATCGGCCGCCGCCTGCTGGAGGACTACAAGCTACGAAGCTGAGCGCAGAGCAAGCGCGAGGAACGAGCGCGTAGGTTCCGTGACGTGCAAGGAAGGCCGAGCGAAGCATGAGCTCGAGCGTTCCGCGGCGCGGCACGGAACCGCGTGCGAGGAACGAGCACGTGCTCTGCCGAGGCAAGGACGCTTGTTGAGCGCGCAGCGCGATCACAAGCTGCGCAGTTGAGTGGAACGCCGAGCGAGGAACGAGCACGGGCTCTGCCGAGGCTCGGCTTGGGCGCAACTGGGTAGCGTCGGCCACTGCCGAGGCGAGGACGCTTGTTGAGCCGAGCGCTCAGGCGCCCCTAAGGCAACTCCGGCGGTTCGATCCGCTCGATCGACGCGACGCGGTCCAGGGTGCGGTCGAAACTCACCACGCGGGCGATTCCAGACCGCTCGGCGCAGGCGGCGACGTAGGCGTCGGCGAAGTCGAGCCGGGTCCTCTCGTAGAGCTCGACGGTGCGCAGCAGGAGCTCCGGATCGTCGACCTCGATCGCCGGAAAGGACACGATCGAGCGCGCCAACTCGGCCACCCGGTTGCGTTCCACCTCGTAGAAGGATTCGAGGACGTAGACAATCTCGGCAAGGATCAGGTCGGCCAGGATCAACGACTGGGCTTGGGCGAGATACGCCGTCGCCCGTGCGGCGAGCTCCGCGGGGTCGCCCGTGAGATGGCGGATCAGGACGTTCGTATCCAGGTGTCCGCTCATCGACGGGCGGCGCGGCTGCGGCGAGTGCGCGAACGTACCTCGTCCCAGGACGCACCTCGCCTGGCCGCTGGCACGTCCACGGTTCCTGCCAGGTCGAGGAGGTCGACGGTTCGGGCCAGGACCGCACGGGATCCATCGAGCCGGAACACCACCGCATCCCCGGTGTGCAGCCCCAAGGCATCGCGCACGGCCTTGGGAATGGTCACCTGACCCTTCGACGTCATTCGCGCGGACGACTCCATCCTTACCTCCTCCAGGAAGTAAGGATAGCGCTTTCTCGCCCTGGGTGCGCTACCTCGGGCATCGTGTTCGAGGTGAACGCAAGCAGAGGATGATGGCGGCAAACCTTCCTACTTGAAGTAGGATTGTGCCGTGACGGTCTCGAAGGTGTCGCTGAGCTTGGACGCAGATGTGCTGGCCGAGGCGCGCGAGCGCGTCGGCGGGCGCGGGGTCTCCGGCTACGTCAACGAGGCGCTGCGCCGCCAG
The DNA here is from genome assembly GCA_052388275.1 of Sporichthyaceae bacterium. Classification (GTDB taxonomy): domain Bacteria; phylum Actinomycetota; class Actinomycetes; order Sporichthyales; family Sporichthyaceae; genus JBQTII01. Next base: position 2,570 of record JBQTII010000029.1, read on the forward strand.
CTCCGGCGAGATGCGCTTGCCGAACTCCTTGCGCAGATGCGCGAACAGAACGGACCCGTGTCCACCGACGCGATGGAGGAGGTTCGCCGCCTGTGGCCAGGGCCCGCCGACGACATCGCCACGCGACCGGCCTGAACGATCTGCTCGTCCTCGACGCGCAGGGGCTGTCCAAGGCGGCCGACCTAGACCCGACAGTTCAGGTTTGGCTGGAGCGAGCCCGCGAATTGGACGCCGACATCGTCGTATCCGCGGTTACCCTCGCAGAAGTGCTGCGCGGGGTCGCGCGCGACGCCGCGCGCAACCGGGTCGTCAAGGCAGGAGAAATCTGGCCGGCGGACGAGGCAGTGGGCCGGGCCGCCGGAACGCTGCTCGGCCGTGCGGGTTCCGACCACACCGTCGACGCCGTCGTCGCGGCCACGGCGCTCGACGCGCAGCGAGAGCGCTCCGCCGCCCGTTGCGTCGTCTTGACCAGCGACCCCGGCGACCTTTCGGCGTTGCTCGCCGAGTCGGCGACCGTCCACGTCATCCGGATCTGACGGCGGCCGTCAGCCGCCACGGCGCGTCGCTTCCGCGGCGAGTCAGGCGCGATTGGCCACGCCGAGCGTCTCACCGATAGTGGTACCTTCATACCGTGACCAAGGAGAAGGTGACTCTCACGCTCGACGCGGCACATCTCGCCGAGCTGCGCGCGCTGATCGGCCGCGGGAGTCTCTCCGCGGCGATCGACGAGGCCGTGGCGGTCCGTCTCGCGCACCTGCGCCATCTGGCAGCCGTCGAGGAGTGGCTCGCCGAACTCGAATCGAGCGACGGCCCGATCCCGCCCGAAGCGCGCACATGGGCGGCCGAGGAGTTCGAGGCGTGGCGGCAGTCCGCCCGCAGTACCCGTCGGGCCGGTTGAGTGCTCCTGCTCGACAGCGAAGGGCTGTCCGCCTTGGCCCACGGCCCACCTGCCCGCCGGGCGGCCGTCCGTGCGCTGCTCGCGGAGGCGCGGTCCGGTCAGGAGCCAGTGGCTACCGTGGCCGCAGTCCTGGCCGAGGTGGTGCGGGGACGAGGTGCCGATGCGGCCGTGTTCTCCGCGCTGCGAAGCCACCGCATCCTGATCCAACCCGTCGACACCGACATCGCCGTTCGTGCGGGCCGACTGCTGGAGGCCTGCCGTGCGGGTTCGGAACTGGCCGTCGATGCTTTCCTGATTGCGCACGCCGACCTGGCCGGCGGAGCCGTCATCGCGACCTCGGACACCGAGGATCTGGGGCGGCTGGCGACCCACTGCGCTTCACCAATTCGGGTGCTGCCCATCTGAACGCAGGCGAAGCTCGCCGCTGATTTTTCCGACGCAGCGTCAGATTGCCCGCGTCAGCCCGACCACACTCCCCAGCGCGTCCAGCGCGTATCGGACTGCGTTGTCGGCGGATAGCACCGGCCCGCCACCAGCCGCGGGCCCGGGACCGTACACCGCGCCGACGAGGTGCCCGGAGGGGGCGACGGCCGCGGCAAGCAACGTTGCCTCGCCCCTGCGGTCGAGGCCGCGCAATGCCTCGGCGCACACCGCCAGGGTCGTCCACTGCTGCTTCCAGTTGCCGGCGCGGTGCCAGCGCCCGACCAGGTCGTACAGGTGCTCCCCCGCCGCGGCGGGGTCGCCGGCGGCGACGCGGCGGGCTGCGGCGGTGAGCAGGCACTCGTCGGCCAAGAAATCGCTGTGCGCGGAGGCGGCGAGGCCGGCAGCCCGCTCGAGCAGTCGCACCGCATACCCCGCCTGCCCCGGCATGGTCGCTTCAACGGTGACGTAGTCGGCAAAGGCCAGGCACGTCGGATTGTCGAGCGCGGCAAGCGCCTCCCGCTGGGCAGCGATCGCGGCCGCGGCCTCCGCTCGCTGCTCGGCGTAGCCCAGACACAGCGCACGGCTCAACGATGCCTCCACACCGAAGGGCCCGTCGCCCGCGCGGTGCGCGCCGTCGATGGCGGCGTCGTAGCAGCCCAGGGCCCGCGCGTGTTCGCCGGCGAACAGCGCCGCGTCGGCAAGGGCCTCCCAGGCGAAGCGCGCGGACGGGTGCAACCGGTCCGGAGCTGCGCTCAGGGCTCGCTCCCCCAGTTCCCGGGCGCGGTCCAGGTCGCCCCGGCGCCACGCGCCGACGGCCGCGGTGGCCAACGCCGCGGGCAGAGCCGGATGGTCGTAGTCCTGGTACCGGCGCACCGTTTCCTCGGTGCGGTCGAGCACCTCTGCGGGCGCATGCCAGAGCGCGAACCAGTACTGACCGGCCAGGCGCAACGCGAGGCCGGGGTCGTGGTTCAGGGCCCAGCGGTGGGCGCCGCGCAAGTTGCCGGACTCGGCCGTCACTCGGCGGTGCCAGCGGCCTTCCGCCGCGCTACGCAGGCCCACCTCCGCCGATTCGACGAACTCGACCGCCCACACCGCATGGCGGGCCTGCGTGACCTCGAGTTCCCCGCGCCGCGCCAAAGCGTCGTTCGCGAACTCGCGGATGGGCTCGAGCATGGCGTAGCGCAGGCCGCCGCCCCGTTCGCCGACCACGACCATCGACGCCTCGATCAAGCCCGTCAGCGCCGCGTCCAGATCCGCCCGGGGACCGGCGAGTGCGGCCGCCGCGTCGGCGGTCCACCCACCTGCGAACACCGACAGCCGCTCGAAAACCTTCGCGCGCTCGGCCGGAAGCCGGTCGTAGGACCAGCCCACCATCGCGTCGATCGAGCGATGCCGGTCGACACCGCGGCGAGGGTCCACCGGGATGTGTGCGTCATAGTCCGCCGCAACCTCGACGGGACTGCGAGTCTGGCAGCGCGCGGTCGCCAGTTCGAGGGCCAGGGGTAGGCCGTCGGCCCGCCGGGCCAGCGCGCGCACCGCGGCCATACCTTCCGCGTCGAGTTCCAGACCCGCACGCAGGGCGCGCAGTCGATCGACGAACAGCTCGACGGCGGGCGCGAGGCCAGGACCGGAACTTTCGATGGCGAGGGTCGGCAGCGACAGCACGTCCTCCAGCGGCGTGTCCAGTCGAGTCCGCGAGGTGGCCAGGACGTCCAGGGTCGCGGCCGAGGCGACGAGCACGGCAAGCACCTCGCGCACCGCCGCCCGCAGGTGTTCGCAGTTGTCGAGCAGCAGGAGCACCCGGCGCCCGGACAGGAAGGCCGCGACCCGGTCGGCGGGGGATTGCCCGGCGCGACGTTCGACACCGACGGCGGAGGCGATCGCTGCTGCGACGTCGCCGCCGTCGGCGACGGCGGCGAGTTCGCAGACGAACAAGCCGTCGGGATAGCGGTCGGCGGCCAGCGCGGCGGCGTGCAGCGCCAGGCGGGTCTTGCCGACGCCACCGGGTCCGACCACCGTGACCACGCGCCGCCGCCCGATGCGTTCGACCAGGTCGGCCAGTTCCTCCTCGCGCCCGATCAGCCGGTTGCCGGGCAGTCGGACGGTGGCCGCCGCACGCGGCACCGGGTCGAGATGGCGCAGTAACGCCTCCTCCGCGTCCCGCAGCGCCGGGGTCGGTTCGACGGCCAGGTCGTCGCGTAGTCGCAGGCGGAACCGTCGGAATTCGGCGAGCGCGTCCGCGTGCCGACCGCCCGCGGCCAAGGCGTGGCCGAGCAGGCGCACCGGTACCTCGGCGTAGGGCGCCGCGGCGACCAGCTCCACGGCCGCTGCGCTCGCCTGCTCCGGTCTGGCCAGCTCGAGCAGCAGTTCGACGCGCGCCTGCGCGGCGCTCGCCCGAAGTTCGGTCAGGCGGGCCGCCTCGGCGAGGAGCTCCGGATGCTCACCGGTGTCGGCGTAGGCCCGGCCTCGCCACAGGCCCAGCGCCTGCTCCAGCCGGCCGAGGGCCGCGGCGCCGGTGTCGCGGTGCGCGGTATCGATCAACCGCTCGAACCGCGCCGCGTCGAGGCGCTGCGCCGGGCCGGCCAGCCGGTAGCCGGCCCCGACCGTTTCCACCCACTGCCCGGTTTCGCCGAGGGCGCGCCGCAACCGGAAGACCTGCGACTGCAGGGCCGCCCCAGGGCGGGCCGGGGGGTCGTCGCCCCACAGCGCGTCGGCCAATTCGTCGGCCGGCCACCCGCGACCGAATCGGGCCGCGAGCAGGGCGAGCAGCGTGCGCGGGGCTGCGCGGCGCGGCGCGAACAGCGGCCCGGCCGGCCCGTGCAACGCAATGGGTCCGAGCACGCAGATCCATCGGTGCGGATGGCCATCGCTCACGGAGTTCAGTCCCGGAAGTGAAGTGAAAGCGAATCGGAAGAACCGCCAGCCAGGATGCCACGAGACCCACCGGGAGGAGCCCCACAATGACCACCACTGCGAATCCGCAAGGCCAGCCGGACCAGAGCAACCGCCTGCGGCGTAACACCGTGCCGTTCGCCGGGGTCCTGGCCCAGTCGCTGAGTGTGATGGCGCCGGCGATGTCGGCGGCCTTCATCACCTACCTCGCCGCGGTCAAGGCCGGGGCGGCGACGCCGCTGTCGTTCGTTTTCGCCGCCGGGGCGTGTCTGCTGATCGGCGGCGTGGTCGCTGCGTTCGCCGCGCAGCTCCCCAGCGCAGGCTCGCTGTACACGTTCGTCACGCACGGGTTGAATCCGACGTGGGGATTCGTCGTCGGGTGGTGCTACGCGATCGCACTCGCTCTCGCCTGCCCCGCAGTGGTCGCCGGATTTTCGGTGTTCACCAGCCTGGTGATGACCGATCTCGGTGCGCCTGGTCCACTCACCGAGTGGACCTTCTGGTTCGCGCTCGGGGTGGCGGCCTGCTTCGCGCTGTCCTGGTTCGGCATCGAGCTGTCCAGCCACACGCAGGTCGTCTTCACGATCGCCACGGTGGCCGTCCTGCTGGTGCTCGCCGGTGCCGTCATCGGTCAAGGCGGCGCGCACGGAAACACCCTCGACGCGTTCTCGCCCGGGGCGGCGGGCGTCGGGTGGTCCGGGGTCTTCGCGGGGATGGCCTTCGGGATTTTGTCCTTCGTCGGGTTCGAGACGGCTGCGACGCTGGCCGAGGAGACCCGCAATCCGCGGCGCATGGTGCCCCTGGCCGTGATGGGTAGCGTCGGGCTCGGTGGCGCGTTCTACATCGTCGTCACCTACGCCACCTCGATCGGCTACGGCGTACCCGAGGCGAGCACTGCCTGGCCGCAGAGCGCCGCCGGGATCGTCGCGCTGGCCGAACCGTTCGCCGGGTATTTGGCCAACTGGGCGCTGCTCGCCGGCGCCATCTCGGCGCTGCTGTGCGCGCTGGGCGTCCACAACGCCGGCACCCGCACGGTCTACGCCATGGGCCGCGACGGCGTGCTGCCCTCGGCGCTCGGCCGCACGCACCCGCGCTACGGCACTCCGCACGTCGCGATCGCGGTCAACGTCGCCTTGACCCTCGCGATCGCAGCGGTGTTGATTGCGGTGACCCCGCAGGGCGCACGCGACGCAGTGGGGGCAACCCCGGGACCGCTGTCGGCGGGCTTCTACCTCTTCGCCGAAGGCCTGACGATCATCACCCCGTTGTTCGTCGGGTGCTACGCGTTGTTGTCCGTGGCCGGGGTGCGCGACGCGCTCCGCGACGGGCGGGCGGACCTGACCCGACGCATCGCCGTGGCGCTCGGCGCGTTCAGCGCCTGCGCGGTCGCGCTCTATGGCGCGCTGTATTACTGCTTCGTCGCGCCCGAGGGCGCGAGCGTGCCCGGGCCGTACCGCGCGGTGCCGATCCTCGCCGGCCTCGTCCTCACCTCAGGGCTGGCCTGCGCGGTGGCGCTGCGCCGGCGGCGGCCCACCGCGTGGGAGGGCATGGGTGCGGTCTTCGAGTGACTGGTGCAGCATCGACGAGCGCGCCGGCGCACGACCGACGCCCCACCGATCCGACGGAGGAGCACGTGAGCCCAGAACCGACCTTCAGTGCCGAGGCCCTGTCGGAGCGCCTGTTCGAGGCGACGGTCGGCGCGTTGGAGCTGTTCGGCGTCCACCTCGGGGTGCGCCTCGGGCTCTACGCCGCGCTCGCCCGAACCGGCCCGATCGCCTCTCCGGACCTCGCCACGCACACCGGGCTCGACGAGCGGTACCTACGTGAGTGGCTCGAACAGCAGGCGGTCGCGGGGATCCTCTCCGTCGAGGACCCCGCTGCCGCGCCGCAGGAGCGTCGCTTCGCACTGCCCGCCACGCACGCAGGGGTGCTGGCCGACCCGACCCACCCGCTGCACGTGGCGCCGTTCGCGCCGCTGGTCGTCGGCATCGCGGGCGCGCTGCCGAAGGTCGTCGATGCCTTCCGCACCGGGGAGGGTGTCCCCTACGCCGACTACGGCCCCGACATGCGCGAGGGCCAGGCCGCGATCAACCGGCCGGCGTTCGAGGCCGAGATGGCCGCCTGGCTGGGCTCGATCCCGGCGCTGCACGACGCCCTGAGCGCACCCGGCGCAATACTGGCGGACCTGGGCTGCGGGCACGGCTGGTCGAGCCTGGCGATCGCCGCCGCGTACCCGTCCCTGACCGTCCACGGCGTCGACCTCGACGAGGCCTCGATCGCCGCGGCGAAGCCGCTGGAAACCGACCGGCTGTCCTTCGCGGTCAAGGACGCCGCCGCGCTCACGGGCGACGGACCCTACGCTGCGGTGACGATTTTCGAGGCCCTGCACGACATGTCCGACCCGGTCGGCGTGCTCGGCGCGGTCCGCGACGCCCTCGCACCGGCGGGCCACGCATTGATCGTGGACGAGCGGGTGGCCGACATGTTCACCGCGCCCGGTGACCTCGTCGAGCGGATCATGTACGGCTGGAGCATCAGCCACTGCCTGCCGGCGAGCCGCGCCGAGACCCCCTCGGCGGCGCTGGGCACCGCCCTGCGAGCTGGGACGGTAGCCGAGTTGGCGACCAGCGCCGGGTACGCCGCCTGCGAGGTCCTGGAAATCGAGAACGACTTCTTCCGCTTCTACCTGCTGACCCCATAGCCGATCGCGCTGCAGTCGTCGGCCTCAGTCGGCGCGGTCCTCGCGGTCGATGAGTTCGGCCAACAAGACCCCCATCGCCTCAAAGCCCCCGGCGACCTGGTCGAAGCGGCCCCGCATCTCGCTGAAACCGGCCGCAACCTCCCCTTCCAATCGGTCGAAGCGCCCCTCCAGGTGATCGAAGCGCCCCTCCAGGACGTCGAAACGGGCTGCGGTCTGCTCTCCGAGCGCACTAATCACCGCTCGGTTGGCGTCGACCTTGACCCCGATGTCCGCGAGGTCACGGTCGCGCGCGGCGGCCAGGTGTCGAGCTGCTGCGGCGTCCGCGGCAACCACCTCCAGCCGAGCCTCGACGGCGGCCAGCCGAACCTCAATATCCGATCGCTCTGCCATGTCCCTCACGGTACGCAGTGCCACCGACAAAATCGACCGGCCGTGACGCACCACGTGCGGCCGACATCATCCGGTCCTCGCCTGATCAGGAGAGCCCGCGCAACACGGTCTCGAGCATCGCGTCGTAGGTCGCGCCGATGTCCGGCGTCAGGACCAGGTCGTGCAGCTCCAGGGCCACCGCACCATGCGCGGCGTTCCAGATCTGCTGACCGGTCTCGGTGACATCTCCCGCCCGAATCGACCCCTGCGCCATGGCGTACTCGACCTGGGAGAGCAGTTCGCCGAAGGCCGCGAGGCATCGCTCGGCCACCTGGGGGGACCCCAGCCCGATCCGGGACAGAAAGACCGCCTCATAATGCGCACGGTTCGCCAGCGCCCATGCCCGGTACCGGCGCCCGGAGGACAGCAACCGGTCCAGCGCATCGGGTTCCCCCAGGCTCGCGACCGCGGCGATGAAGCTATCGATCGCCTCGATCAACAACGCGTCGACCAGGCCGTCTTTGCTTCCGAACCGGCTGTAGACCCCCATTGGGGCGACCCCGGCCTCGGTCGCGACCGCCCGCACCGTCACCCCGGCCAGGCCCTCGCGGCGCAGCACCGCATCGGCGGCCCGCAGCAGCGAAGACTCGACATCCTGGCTCGGGGTGCGCTGGAGCGGACGTGGGGTGCTCATGCCTCATCTTGCCTGGTACGCGGCGGGGGCGAAGTTCGCCGGGGCGCAAGGGGGTTCGAGCAGGCCATGCAACGCCAGGGCAACCACCGCGTCGGCGACCTGATCGCCGTCCCCGTCACCACCTGGGTGAATCCATTCGGAGACCGAGTTGACCAGCCCGAACAGCAGGCGTGCGGTCATCGCCGCGTCGACGCCGCCGCGCACGCTGCCCACGTTCTGGGCTGCGGCAACCAGAGCGGTCACCCGCTGATCGAACTCGCGGCGACGGGCCAGCGCGGAGCGTTCGGTCGCCGTGTTGCCCCGCACGCGCAACAGCAGGCGGACGTGGGGCAGCTCGGCGACCAGTACCAGGCACGATCCTCGCAGCACCGAGGCCAGGGCGGCCACCGGATCAGCCTCGTCGAGCGCCGCATCGTCGAGCACCGCGAAGATGCCGTCCAACGCGCGGTCCAGCGACCGGGCGAGCAACTCCTCCTTACCGCTGACGTGGTGATAGATCGAGGACTTCGTGATTCCGGCGGCGGCGGCAAGCTGCTCCATCGAGGTGCCGTCGTAGCCACGTTCGGCGAATACCCTCGCGGCGACATCGAGCAGGCGGTCGACGTCGTACCGCGACGCACGGGTCTGCGCCGGGCCTGTCATGCGCCGCTCTGCGCGATCCGGCGACCGTCGGAACCGGGCTGGGCATGACCGACCACCCGGGACCGGCCGCGGAATTCGGCCACAACCTCCACGTCCGCGCCGACGCGCCGGGTCACGCTCACGTCGTAGACGCCATTGCGTCCGGCCAGGCTCCGCGTGCTGGCGTGGGCCCACAAGACCTCACCCTCGCGCGCGGGCCGAACGAACACGATGTCGCAAGCGGCGGCGACGGCCGGAGGGCCCGGGGCGTTGCAGCACAACCCGAAGGCGGTGTCCGCCAAGTGGAACAGCACGCCACCGTGACACACGCCGTGTCCGTTGACCTGATGCGGCATCACGGTCATCTGCGTCACGACCTCACCAGGAATCACCGAGACGACCCGGATCCCGGCCGCGGCCGAGGCGCGGTCGTTGATCATCATCGCGTGGGTCACCGCATCGGCGACCGCCGCCGGATCGGATTCGGGTACAACCTGACTCACCATCACTCCTATCGGTCGAAATCGACGCGCAGGGCGCCGGACGTGGGGCGGGCCTGACAGGTCAACACGAAGCCGCGCTCCACTTCGTCAGGCTCGAGGGCGTAGTTGGAGTCCATCTCGGCACTCCCTTCGCTGAGCACCGCCCGGCAGGTCCCGCACACTCCCCCACGGCATGCGAACGGGGCATCGGCGCGAAGACGCAACACCGCATCGAGCACGGTCTCGCCCGGGCGCAGGCTCACCTGCGAGCTGCGTCCGTCGAGAATGAACGTCACCGATGAGGTCGTCGGCGCTGCGAGCGTGACTGCCGGCGGCGCCGGCGCAGCGAAGGCGTGGAAGAGCTCCCGGCGAACGCGCGCCGGGTCGACACCGGCGTCAGCGAGCACCTGGTACCAGGTGGCTACCGCCGCGGCCGGACCGCACAGGAACCAGGTGTCGGCACCCGCCAGCTCGAACGCAGCGATGAGCGCGGCGAGCTTGCCCGCGTCCAGGCGCCCGGCGCGGATCGCCGCGGCCTGCGGTTCCCGCGAGAGCGTGTGCAGCAGCTGGAATCGCTCGGGGTGAGCATCCTTCAGATCGGCGAGCTCCTCGGTGAACATAATCTCGGCGCTACTGCGACTGCCGTAGAGCAGGCTCACGCTGGAGCCCGGCTCACCGGCGAGCAGTGCGGCGACGATCGAGAGGATCGGGGTGATCCCACTGCCGGCGGCGATGGCAACGTGGTGGCGCGCGGCGGTGAGGTCGGGGACGATTCCGAACTCGCCCGTCGGGGTCATGACCTCCAGGCGATCGCCGGGGCGCAGGTCAGTGGCGGCCCAACCGGAGAACGCCCCGCCGGGGATCGCCTTGACCCCGACGCGCAGGGGGCCGCCGGGCGGCGCCGCGATCGAGTAACTACGGCGCGAGCCCGGCGCGCCATGGTCGCTGCGGATCGTGACGTGCTGCCCGGGGGTGAAGCGGTAGGCCGGTGCCAACTCCGCCGGCACCGCGAAGGTGATGGCCACCGAGTCGGCGGTGAGGGCCTCGACGGATTCCACGACGAGGTCGTGGAACTGTGGACGGCCAGGACGTGCCGCCAGGATCCTGCGCTGCAGCGTCCCGTCGATCAGGCCCGGTGGTGGGATCAGCGCCATCCTTAGATCGCCTTCACGGCTTCGAAGGGCTCGCGGCAGGACCGGCACACGTGCATGGCCTTGCACGCCGTGCCGGAAAAGCGGGATCGCAACTGTGTGTCGAGCGACCCGCACTGCGGGCAGCGCACCCTCAGGGCGATCGCGACCGGGGCGCCCACCGGTGGCGGCGGCGCGACGCCGTGCTCGGACAGCGCCGCATGCCCGGCTGCGGTGATCCAGTCGGTGCTCCAGGCCGGGGCGAGCACGGTGACGATCTCAGGTTCGGGACCTCCCGCCCCGCGTACCGCCTCCCGGATCGCGTCGCGGATCGCGTCCATCGCCGGGCAGCCGGAATAGGTCGGGGTGATCCGCACGCGCACGCCCGCGTCGTCCACCTCCACATCGCGCAGCACGCCCAGATCGGCGATCGTCAACACCGGCAGCTCAGGGTCCAGTACCGCGGCCACCGCCGCCCGGATCACCTCGGCCGACGCGGTACGCGCGCTCACCACGACGCACCCGGATGGGCGCGTGCAAGCTCCGTCATCTCGGCGAGAAGCGCGGTGAACTCCGGGGTGCGAACTCCGCGCCGTCCCCCACCGGGGACATCCCACTCGGCGGGGATGACGAGCGTGGCCTCGCGGAGCACCGGGTGAACAAACGCCTGCCACGGCGCGAGAAGGCTCGCCGGCGGCGCGCCGACCCCCACCCGTAGACCGGCGAGCGCTGCATCGGGCGCGAACAGTTCTCCGGCGTAGGGCCACATCAGCTCCAGCCCGGCCTGCATGCGGGTCCGAGAGTGCGCGGTGCCGTCACCGAGGCGCAGCGTCCAGGCCACCGCGTGATCGCGGTGATAGGTGACCTCCTTGACCGCCTTGCCCGCAATCGCCGCCAGGGTCGGATCCACCGAGTCCAGCAGCGCGCTGTACAGCTCGACCTGGTAGGCCGCGAAGATCAACTGCCGGGCGATCGTCGCGCCGAAATCCCCGATCGGACGCTCGACCAGATGCACACAGCGAAACTCATCCGCCGGGCGATTGAAGGCGAGATCGTCCTCGTCGCGACCGTCGAAGGAGCCCGCGTAGGTCAGCAATGCCCGCGCCTGACCCACGTAATCCAGGGCGATGTTGGCCAGCGCGACGTCCTCCTCCAGCTCGGGCGCCCGGGTCATCCACTCCAGCAGTCGCTGCCCGAGAATCAGCGCGTCGTCCCCGAGGCCGAGTGCGTAGGCCGCGGCCGGATCCAGCGCAGGCTCCATCACAAGTGATCAACCTCGGGCGGTAAGGTGTAGAAGGTCGGGTGCCGATAGACCTTGTCGGCGGCCGGGTCGAAGAACGAGTCCTTCTCCTGCGGGCTGCTGGCCCTGATCGCGTGGGCCTGCACCACCCAGATCGAGACCCCTTCCTCCCGACGGGTGAACAGGTCGCGCGCGTTGCGCAGGGCCAATTCCGCATCCGCGGCGTGCAGGCTTCCGACGTGCACGTGTCCCAGACCCCGCCGTGCGCGCACAAAGACCTCCCACAAGGGGGCGCCCGTCACACTCACGCGCCACCCACCCCCGCAACGTCCGACGCTAGGTGATTTTTGGCCGCGTAGGCGGCAGCGGCCTCGCGGACCCAGGCGCCCTGGTCGTGAGCAGCACGGCGGCGGGCAATCCGTTCGGCGTTGCACGGGCCCTCGCCGCGCACGACGCGGGCGAACTCGTCCCAGTCGATGTCGCCGAAGTCGTAGCGCCCACGTTCGGCATTCCAGGCCAGGTCCGCATCGGGCAGGCGCAGCCCGAGCACGTCGGCCTGCGGGGCAGAGATGTCGACGTAGCGCTGACGCAGCTCGTCGTTGGAGTGCCGCTTGATCCGCCACGCCATCGAATCGCCGGAATTGGCCGACGCGGCGTCCGGCGGGCCGAACATCATCAGCGAGGGCCACCACCACCGGTTGACGGCATCCTGCAGCATCGCGCGCTGCGCCGGCGTCCCGTCGCGCAAGGCGAGCAACATCTCGAAGCCCTGACGCTGGTGGAAGGACTCCTCCTTGCAGATCCGGATCATCGCCCGGGCGTACGGGCCGTAGGAGCAGCGGCACAGCGGGACCTGGTTGACGATCGCGGCGCCGTCCACCAGCCAGCCGATGACGCCGACGTCCGCCCAGGTCAGCGTCGGGTAGTTGAAGATCGTCGAGTATTTCTGCGTGCCGTTGTGCAGCCGGTCGAGTAGGTCCGCGCGATCCACCCCGAGCGTCTCGGCTGCCCCGTAGAGGTACATGCCGTGCCCGGCCTCGTCCTGCACCTTGGCGATCAGGATGGCCTTGCGGCGCAGGCTCGGCGCCCGGGTGAGCCAGTCGCCCTCGGGCTGCATCCCGATGATCTCCGAGTGGGCATGCTGAGCGATCTGGCGGATCAGGGTCGCGCGGTACTTCGACGGCATGGCATCGCGGGGCTCTATCCGCTCATCGGCGGCCAGCAGGGCGTCAAAGCACGCCTGATCGGCGGCCGTCCACGCTGGTGCGGACTCCGTGGCCATGGGCACTCCTACGGTGAAACCGACCGAACGTTCGGTAACAGAACGCTACGCAAAGGTGCTCCCGCGATCAAGGGCAACCCGCGGGTGTTCCACGCGCCGCCTCGACGTGACACGGGCGACTTCCCGCAGAGGGCAATAAGCCCGCGCGATCGTGTGTTTCGGGGCACGCTGGTCCCCACGGTTCACCGCCGGACCCGGAGGTCATGGATGCGCACCACCGCGAACACGAGCCCGCTACGTCGACGAGGCCTCGCCCTGCTCGCCGGCGCGGCGGCCATGGCATTGCTCGCCGGCGCGGCGACCCTGCCCCGCAGCGATGCCCAGGCGGAGGCGAGGGCTCCAGTCGTGCCCACCGACGGCCTGGCACCCACCCCGGATTTCGACGCCCCGCCACAGGGACCCGCCCTGGCGGTCACCAGAAAGCAATTGATCAAGCGGATCGTCTGCACGCGCACGTTGGAGCTCAAACCGCGAGTGCCGGTCTTGTTGATCGCCGGCACCGGCCTGACTCCCAACCAGAACTTCCAGTGGAACTACGTTCAGGCCTTCGCGGACGCGGGACGTCCCTTCTGTGAGCTCCGGCTGCCCGAACGCGGGCTTGCGGACATCGCCACGAACGCCGAGTACGTCGTGGCCGCGATCCGGTTCATGGCGAAGGAGAACCAGCGGCGCATCGCGATCGTCGGCTTCAGTCAGGGCGGGATGATCGGACGCTGGGCCCTGAAGTACTGGCCGGACACCCGGGGCAAGGTCTCGGATTTCGTGGGGCTCGCCCCGTCCAACCAGGGCACCGCCGTCGCAGCGGCGGTCTGCCTGCCGCAGTGCGCCCCCGCGATCTGGCAACAGCGCACCGGCTCGGACTTCCTCCGAAACCTCAACGCGGGCCCGCAGACCTACCGCGGCATCGCCTATTCGGTGATCTACTCCCAGACCGACCAGATCATCCTTCCGGCGACCAACTCCGAGTTGAGCACCGGCAACGGAATGATCTCCAATGTGACCTTGGGTGAGGTCTGCCCGCTGCACGTCGCCGACCATTACGCGGTCGGCAGCTTCGACCCGGTCGCCTACGCCTTGGTCATGGACGCGCTGACCAATCCGGGTCCGGCCAAGGCCTCGCGCGTCGACGCGGGTGTCTGCACCCAGCTGGTCCACCCCGGCGTCGATTCCGGGACCTTCCTCGCCGACTTCACGGCCATGACCACAGCAAACGGTGATCAGATCGCGAACGGCCCGATGGTCAGCGCCGAGCCGGCGCTGCCCGCCTACGCCCGCTGAGCGGCTCAGGAGTCGGAGTACCCCAGGGCGTCGAGAGTGAGCGCGAAGACCGTCGGGTCTGCGGCCATCGAGGAATGCTCGGACAGGTTCGCCGGATCGACGTCCTGCACCACGATGTTGTGCGCGCCGGTGAGGAAGCTGGTCTGAATCGGGGTCACCAGGACGTCATAGCGGGTGACCAGCACCGTGTACTTGGTCTGGCCCGGGGTCTCGTCGCCGGCATTGAGCGCGGTGGTGAAATCAGAGCCGGTCAGGAACTGTTTGCACGACCCGCAGTACTGCGACATCTGAGTATCGAAACCGGGGAAGAAGGCGCGCAGGTCGGCGAGTCCGCTGATCGAGGTGCCGTGATTCGGGCCGGCCCAGCCGACGAAGTGCGCGACCTTGTCCTTCCCGCCCAGGAACTTCAGGTAGTGACGGGGCATTACCGCACCGTGGGAGTGCCCGACGATGTCGACCTTTTTTGCGCCGGTAGTGGCCAGGACCTCCTCGACGAAGTCCCTCAATTCCACGGCGGATTCCTGCATGGGCTTGACGGCGCCGCGCCCGGGGTAGCGCTCGTCGACCCCGAAGGTCCGGGCGAACACGCACACGCCTTGGGCGGCCAGGTGCGGGGCGAAGGCGAACCAGTTCTCCGACGCCGTGGCACCGAAACCGTGTACCAACACCACAGGGCGCGGCTTGTCGGCCGACGGCTTGCAGGAGAAGTCATTCGCGCCCCGCAACGCGGGCTCGGGGATCAGGCCGGCGAAGGTGTCGGGCGGGACGTCCTTCGCCGACGCCGCCGCGGGTGGGACGAGCGCCACCCCGCCGAGTAGGGCGATCGCTGCGGCGGCGCCCAGCGCGCGGCGGGCTCCGCGCCGAGTCGAGTTGCGGGCGTGGCGCGACGTCGTCGTCATTGGCTGTCCCTTTCGTTGCGGCGAGTGTGCCGGGTTTGCGGCGCACAGCGCTCGGATATGTCCTTACTCAACCAGGCACCGAAGGAAAAAGCTAGAATCTTTTCCAGGTTTTTTGTGCAAGAATCCTCCGCATGGTTTCTCCCCGCGCCGCCACCGGCCGCGCCCGTCCACGTCGCGACGCCCTGCTCGACGCTGCGGTCCGGGTCGTCGGGAGCCACGGCCTGGCGGGCACCACCCATCGCAGCGTCACCGAGGCGGCCGGGGTCCCGCTGGCCACCGCCAGCTATTACTTCGACTCCATCGGCGAGCTGATCGTCGAGGCCCTGGGCGCCTTCGTGCGCCGGCGCACCGCAGAGCTGACGACGTTCAATCCGCAGCCGCTGACCGGGGTGCTCACTCCCGCCGACATCGCCGCCGGCTACGCCGCCGCGATCGTGGAGTTGGACACCGCCCGGCGGATGGCGTTCTACGAGGTCCTGATCAACGCTCCGCGCTCGGATGAGCTCGCCGGTCCCATCCGCGAGGCGCTGGCGGCCTACCGCAAGGCCTCCCAGGCCGGTCTTCGTGCAGTAGGCGCACCGGCTACGGATCGCCAGGCGCGCGCCTTCGTCGCGCTTGCGCTGGGGATGGGACTGCTGCACGAGGTCGATCCGGAGGGCGACGACGGTGCGCAGCTCGCCGATGCGATCCGGGATCTGTTCCTCGGTCAGGAGATCAGCGCCGTCGACCCCGTGGGGGTCCGGGCGCGGATGACCCGTCCGGCCACCCACCCCCACGCCACGGCGGCTGACGTCAGCTCAGATCCGCGGTGAACCGCTCGATCTGCTCAATGCGCCCGAAGACGTAGATCACGTCGCCCGCGCGCAGAACGGTGTCCGCGGTGGCATACGCAAAGTCGCCGGAGTCCGCATGGCGGACCGCGACCACGGTGATCGAGTACTTCTTGCGCAGCGGCGAGTCCTTGAGCGCGACGCCGACCAGCGAGGCCGGAGCCAGCGCCTTGACCATCGCGAAATCCGAGTCCATCGGAATGAAGTCGAGCATTCGGCCCTGCACCGTATGGGCGACCCGCTCGCCCATTTCGTGCTCCGGGAACACCACGTGATGCGCCCCCACCCGGCGCAGGATGCGTCCGTGCTGCTCGGTCATGGCCTTGGCCCAGATGTCGGGTATCGCCAGCTCTGCCAGCAGAGAGGTGGTCAAGATGCTGGCCTGCATGTCGGAGCCGATCGCGACCACCGCGCGGCGGAACTCGGAGATCCCGAGCTCACGCAGAGCCTCGATATCGGTGGAGTCCGCGGTCACGACGTGCGTGAGCTTGCCGGCCATCTTCTGTACGCGGTCGCGGTGGGCGTCGATCGCCAGGACCTGGGTGCCTTCACGCTCGAGCTCGAGGGCCAGGGCACTGCCGAAGCGGCCCAGCCCCACGACCACGACAGCCTCGTTCTTGCGCTCAGCCAACGATGGTTCTCTCCTCCGGCAGTTCGAAGCGCCGGTCACGTTCCCGCAACGCCAGCGCGGAGGCCAACGTCAGCGGACCGATCCGACCGATGAACATCAGCACGATCAACAACAGGTGAGCGTCGCGGCCGAGGCCGGGGGTGATCCCGGTGGACAACCCGACCGTACCGAAGGCCGAGGTCACCTCGAACAGCACACGCTCGAAGGTTTCCGTCGTGAGGTGCAGCATGAGCAGCGTCGCGCTCATCACGATGCCGATACTCATCAACGCGATCGCCAGTGCCTGGCGCTGGTTGGCCTCGGCGATCCGGCGGCGGCCGATGTGCACCCCGCTCTCCCCGCGCATCTCGGCCCAGATCACAAAGGCCAGCAGCCCGAAGGTAGTGACCTTGATCCCGCCGGCCGTTCCGGCGCTGCCGCCGCCAATGAACATCAGAATGGTCTGGGTGAGCAGGCTCTCCGACGTCATCTCCCCCGTCGGCACGCTGTTGAGCCCGCCCGAGCGCGGCATCACCGAGGCGAAGAACCCGGCGGAGAGCTTGTCGCCGACGCTGAGCGGGCCGAAGGTGGCCTGGTTCGACCACTCGGCCGCCGTGATCAGCACCACCCCGATGACCAGCAGGACGCCGGAGACACCGAGGGTGAGTTTGGTCAGCACCGACCACTCGCGGGGCCTTCGCCAAGTGCGCGTCAGCTCGAAGACGACCAGGTACCCGATGCCACCGAGCAGCACCGCCAGCGCGATCGTCACGCTCACGATCGGATCGTCCACGAAGCCCGACATCGAGTCGGGGTAAAGGGCCAGGCCGCCGTTGTTGAACGCGGCGACCGCATGGAACACCCCGTGGTAGATCGCCCGGCCCCAGCCGTAGTCGTGCCCCAGCGCGAACCGCAACGTCAGGATGCTCGCCACCACGAGCTCGGTTCCGACACTGAAGGCGAGGATCGCGCGCAGCACCCGGCGCAGGTCGGCGAGATTGAGGGCCTTCGTCTCGGCCTGGATCAGCAACCGGTGTCGCAAACCCATCCGCCGCGAGACCACCAGGGCGATCAGCGTCGCCAGCGTCATGATGCCCAGGCCGCCGACCTGCATCAGGATCAGGATGACCAGCTCACCGAAGGTGGACCAGTGCCCGCCGGTGTCCACGATCGCCAGTCCCGCGACGCAGGATGCCGAGGTCGCGGTGAACAGCGCGTCGATGAGGTGTGGGGACTCACCGTCGGCCGTCGAGAACGGCAGCATCAATAGCGCCGTCCCGGTCAGTACCACCACGGCGAACGCGGTCGCGATGATCCGCGCCGGGTGCGCGAGGCGCTCCCTGACTCGGCGTTCACGGCGAGCCTTGCGCTGGGCACCAGGCGAGCCCTCGGAAATCGACACGCCTACATCCTGTCGCGTCAGACTGCCGGGCCGGTGCTCACGAGCGCAGCGCGCCCCGCCCTGGTCAGCGCGCGGTACTCGCCGTCGGCCTCCAGCACCGCCGTCGCGCCCTTGAAGAGCATCGCGACCGCCGCCGGCGGGACGCCGATCTCCCGGGCCGCCTGATGGGCTTCGAGCTTGTGCATCCGGCCCCCGGCCGCGTCGTAGCGGCGCAGGAGGTCCACGATCAGCGATTGCGGATCCGATGCCTTGGTGTCCGGCACCGGCGTGCCGACAGCTCCGCGGCCGAGCAGGCCCTCCATCGCCGCGGCGTAGGTCCTGGTGAGGTGACGGATCTGCGCCAAGGTGTCGAGCTGGGCCAGGTCGGCATCCCCGGCGGCGCCGCCGGAGCCCTGCCAGGTGCGCTTGGGGTGGCGGCGCAGATACTCCTGCTCCAACTCCAGCATCCGCTCGGTGTGCCGGCGGAACTGTTCGGCGGTGCCGTGCAGGAAGACCCAGTTGCGGGTGGCGTGGGCCTGGTTGCCCTGCTGGGCTAGGTCGGCGTCGTCGAGGTCGGTGGCAGGGACGCCGCGGCCGGGTGCGCCAGAGTCAGGTGCGCCAAGGCCAGGGACACCTTTCGGGACGGTGCTCATCGGTGCGTCCTTCCGCAACATCGTGGGCGGGTAGTGAGGGAGCGTCAGTCCAGGCGACGCAGTTCCTTGGCGAAGCGGGCGGCGTTGCCGACGTAGAACTCGACCGCGTAGTCGATCCAGGTCTCGACCGGTGACCCGGGCGGCAGTGCCCGCAACTTGGCCGGAACACCGAGGGCCATGTGGCCGGTGGGGACCACCATGTCCTCCGAGACGAGGGCCGCCGCGCCGACGATCGCCTCGCGCTCCACGACCGCCCGGTTCATCACGATCGAGCCGGAACCGATCAGCGCCCGATCCGCGATCGTGCAACCCTCCAGGTGCACCAGGTGCCCGACCACGCAGTCCGCGCCGACGAGCGTGGGCCAGGCCTCGGTGGTGTGCACGATGGAACCGTCCTGGATCGAGGTGCGGGCGCCGATGACGATGTGGCCGTGGTCCCCGCGAAGCACCGCACCGGGCCACACCGATGAGTGCGGCCCTAACGTGACGTCACCGATGACGACGGCGTCCGGGTGGACGTAGGCACTCGGGTCGATGGTGGGTTCGACGTCGCCGAGGGCGTAGATGGCCATCAGATCTCCTTCGCGAGGTCCGCAAGCGCCGGGTAAACCCGCATCGCGTTGCCCGCCCAGACGTCGGCGATCGTCGCCTCATCCCAGCCCAGGTCCGCGATGGCGCGCGCGTTCTTGGCCACGCCGGGCATGCCCGGCCAGTCGGTGCCGAAGATGAACTTGCGGGCCAACCGCGCCAGGTCGAACTTCGCGTAGTACTCCGCTAGGCGCTTCGGGGGCAACCCGGAAAGCTCGATCCACACGTTCTCCCGCGACAGCGCCAGAAAAGCCGCCGCGTCATACCACCACCCCCGCCCGCCGTGCGCGAGCACGAAGTTCACGTCCGGGAAGTCGCGCAGCACATCATCGAGCAACTCGGGGTCGGCGTACTTGGTGTTGCTGCCGGGGAAGGTCGACGTGCCGCAGTGGATGACGACGGGGATCCCGGCCTCGCGGCAGACCTGGTAGGCGGGGTAGAGCGCGGTGTCGGCGACCGAGAATCCGGCGTGCACCGGGTGCAGCTTGAGCCCGACCGCACCAAGGGAGACCTGCCGGGCCACCTCATCGCCGGGCGGGAAATGCAGGTGCGGATTGATGTTCGCCATCAGGCGGAAGCGGCGGGGGTTGTGGACCACCAGCGGCAGGTAGTCCTCGATCGGCTGGATCCCGGTCGCCTTGGGGCTGTATTCGGCGAACAACAGCACCGCGTCCACCCCGTCGGCGGCGAAATGAGCATCCATCAATTCGGGAATCGGCGCGCCGCCTGAGTCGAAGAGCTCCGGCCAGGGAAGTTTCGCCCCGAACTCGTGAGCCCAGGCGCGCCAGGCCGGACGCAGCGTGCCGAGGTTGGGCGCGTGCACGTGCGCGTCGATGAGCAACCGGCCGTCAAGCATCCGCAGCCCCCTTCAGTCCTTGTGGGGCAGGGCGGCCACGAAGGTGGTGTCCACGCCGATGTCGCCGCTGCTGTGGGTGCCGCCGGGGTTACCGATCGGGGCGTCGCGGCCGGGGAGGATCTGGTAGAAGAAGCGCTTGGCGTCCTCGACATGCTCGGCCCCGGCATCGTCGACCCGTCGGTCCTGGCTGATCGCCTCGACCGGGCAGACCGGCTCGCAGGCGCCGCAGTCGATGCATTCCTGCGGGTTGATGTAGAGCTTGCGTTCGCCGGTGTAGATGCAGTCGACCGGGCACTCTTCGGTGCACGCCTTGTCCATGACGTCGAGGCACGCATCGGCGATCACGTAGGGCACTAGGGCGTTCCCTTCGGGCGGTTCTCCGTGAGACGTACAAGGGCTTCCTCGCGTACCGCGAAGCGTCGCAGCTTGCCGGTCGCGGTGGTGGGCAGGGTGTCGAACTCCAGCACGTGCCGCGGGCGCTTGAACGCCGCGAGTTCCCCGCGACAAGCCTCGATCAGCGCGCCCGGGTCGATCGAGGCGCCGGGTGCGGCGACAACACAGGCCACCGGCTTGTCCAGTCCCGTCTCGTCCGGGATCGCGACGACGGCGGCCTGCGCGACCGACGGGTCCTTGAGCAGGCAGGCCTCGACCTCGGCAGGCGAGACCCAGATCCCCCCGGCTTTGATCATGTCGTTCGAGCGGCCCAGGCAGCTGAAATAGCCGTCCTTGTCGCTGACGTAGGTATCGCCGGTACGCATCCACTCCCCGACGAAGGCGTTGCGGGTCGTCTCGGTACGGCACCAGTAGCCGGTCGTCAACGACCCGCCCCGGATCTGCAGGTTGCCCGGGGTACCGGCCGGCACCTCGGCGTCGGCGTCGTCGACTAGGCGCAGGTCGTAGCCAGGGACCGCACGCCCGGTCGTGCCAGGACGGACCTGTCCGGGGTAGTTCGACAGGAAGATGTGCAGCGCCTCGGTGGAGCCGATGCCGTCGATGATCTCGACGCCGAAATACCCGGTGAAGCGTTCGTACAGGGCGGCGGGCAGTGCCTCCCCCGCGGAGGTGGCCAGCCGGACCCCGGCGAAGGTGTCCGCCGCAAGGTCCGCAGCGAGGACGGCCGCATAGAAGGTCGGGACGCCGAAGAACAACGTGGGGCGATCCGCCGCGATGCGGGCCGCCACGCTTTGCGGTGTGGGCCGGACGGGGTCCAGGATCGTCGTCGCGCCGACCGAGAGTGGGAACAGCGCGGAGTTGCCCAGCCCGTAGGCGAAGAACAGCTTGGCGACCGAGAGGGTGCGGTCCGCCGCCGTGATCCCGAGCACGCGGGCGCCGTAGGACTCGGCTACGTAGCGGATGCTGCCGTGGCGGTGCATCGCCGCCTTGGGGGTTCCGGTCGTCCCGGAGGTGTAGAGCCAGAACGCGGGAGATTCGGCCCAGGAGTCGAAGACCGTCTCGCGGCGGCCACCGCCGCACAGCGCCGACCAGGAAACCTCCGGAACGGGATCATCCGCGCAGGACTCGACGTCGTCGGTCACGATCAACGTTCCCAGCGCGTGCGGGCCCGCCGCAGCGGCTCGCGCGGTGGCCGCGAACTCCGGCGAGGTGAGCGCCATGACGGCTCGCGAGTCGTGCAGCAGTTCGGCGAGTTCGCTCTCCAGATACATCGTGGAGACCGGCACCGGGATCGCGCCGATGCGCAGCGCCGCCAAGAACGCCGCGAGCATCTCCACGCGGTCGGAGCAGAAGAGCACGATGCGTTCCTCGGGCCGCAGCCCCAGCTCGGTCAGCCCAGCTGCAGCCCGCGCCACCTCGTCGGCCAGCTCGGTGTAGGTCCGCTGCCCGCCAGGCCCGCACACCGCCAGGTGCTCACCGCGGCCGGCCTCGAGCTGGCGGTCCAGCAGATACTCCGACGCGTTGAACAGTTCCGCAGCCGCCATCGTCGCCTCCGTCTTCTTCGTAGCGTCCGAGGGGGTGGTCGCTATAGCAAACAACATTTCGGAAGTCAGCGAACGGCCACGTCCCTCAGGCGAGGTGGACGTACTCGAAGTCGAATGACTGGCCGTTGATCCCCGCCTTGGGCGGGGCGACCCAGCTGGCGATCTTGCCCGCTTCGTAGACCGGGTGCATCAGCGAGGCGACGTAGGCCTTGTCCGCACCCGTCGGCAGCCAGGAATCCACCCCGGCCTGCCACGCCGCCTCGTCGAGCACGCGGCCGTCGGGGCTGACCTTGTGCCCGGCGAAGGAGCCGACCGCCCGGCTGAAGCCGACGTGCGGGAGCGAGACGGTTCGGTCGATGCCGTGGTCGGCCAGGATCGAGTTCCAGCGCTTGACCCCGTTGGAGCAGTCCGCGATGTACTCGTTGCGCAGGTCGACGTTGAGCCCGATCAGCGCGGCCACGTCGTTGTGGACCAGGCGCCCGTTCTCGATCATCGGCACCGGGGCGAAGGCGTCGGTGAGCCGGTGATCGTCCGTGCGCCGCTCCTCCTGCCAGCGTCCCTTGAGCCCCGCGGTGTAGTAGTTCGCGACGTTCGTCGAGGTGTCCCCGCCGAACAGGTCCAGGGAGACGCTGTAGTGGAAGTTGATGTACTTCTGGATGATCTCCAGCGGTATGCCGCCGTAGGGGCGCACGTCGTCGGTGTCGTATTCGCGCATGATCTGCGCGGTTCGGGTGACCACGCGGTCCACGCCGGTGGTGCCCACCATCATGTGGTGGGCCTCCTCCTTGAGCATGAACTCGCACGTGCGCGAGAGCGGGTCGAACGCGCTCTCTTTCAACGTCCCGAGCTGGTACTTGCCGTCGCGGTCGGTGAAGTAGGTGAACATGAAGAACGAGAGCCAATCCGGAGTCTCCTCGTTGAACGCCCCCAGGATGCGCGGGGCGTCATCTGACCCGGAGTTACGCAGCAGCAACGACTCCGCCTCCTCGCGGCCCTCCCGGCCGAAGTAGGCGTGCAGCAGATACACCATCGCCCACAGGTGCCGGCCTTCCTCGACGTTGACCTGGAACAGGTTGCGCAGGTCGTACAGCGACGGCGCGGTCAGGCCCAGGCGCCGTTGCTGCTCGACCGAGGCCGGTTCGGTGTCGCCCTGGATGACGATCAGGCGCTGTAGTTCCGCGCGGAACTCACCCGGAACCTGCTGCCAGACCGGTTGGCCCTTGGCCTCACCGAACGCGATCGTGCGCTCGGGGTTGCGTTCGGAGAGGAAGATGCCCCAGCGGTACTCGGGCAACGCGACGTGGCCGAAGTGCGCCCAGCCCTCGCGGCCGACGTCGATCGCGGTGCGCAGGTACACGTCCTGCACTCCCAAGGTGGGGCCCATGTCCTGCCACCAGGTGAGGAACTTGGGCTGCCAGGATTCCAGCGCGCGCTGCAGGCGGCGGTCCGAGGCGAGGTCGACGTTGTTCGGGATGCGCTCGCTGTAGTCGATCGTGGTCATGCTTCCTCGATTCTCAGACGCGCTTGCGGTCGAAGACTGCCTTCTGGCCGGTGCCGTACTTACGTAACGCGCCCTCGGGGCCCACCGCGTTGGGCCGGATGAAGATCCAGTTCTGCCAGGCGGTGAGCCGGGCGAAGATCTTGGTCTCGATCGTCTCGGGGCCGACGAAGCGATGGTTGGCCTCCATGCCGGTGAGGGCATCCGGGCTCATCGACGCGCGCTCCTCCAACGCGATGCGCACATCGCCGGACCAGTCGATGTCGTCGAGGGCGTAAGTGATCAGGCCGAGCGCGTCGGCTGCAGCGGCATCCAGCGGAGTGCCGATCGCGGCCCGCACCGCCGCCAGGGCAGCCTCGTCGCCGTAGAAACGGGACTGAAGCCGGGTCAGGCCGTTGCCCATCGGGGCGGAGCCGAAGTTGAACTCGGTGACGAGCACCGTGGCCGGCTGTTGACCCTCGGGCCCGTCCTCGAAGGTGCCCTCGAGCATGTATTGCCGGTCGCAGGCAAGCATCAGCTCCAGCAGCGGGCCGGCGAAGCACGACCCTGGTTCGATGAGGGCGATCAAGCTGCGGCTGGTGACATCGAGACGCTTGATCGTCCGCTTGTAATAGTGCAGAACCTCGTTGACGAACCAGTCGGACGACTCGTCACTGGGCACGTCCCGGTAGGTGAGGACGTTCGCGGCATCGCCCTGAGTGCGGATCACCCAGGTGCCGGCCTCCAATTCGTTGGTCCGCAGGAGCAAGATCGCGTCGTCCAGCTCGCGGGTCAGGGCGAGCGGGTAGTAGTCCGCGCCTTGGGCGAGGATCTCGGCGGCGGTGGTCGGCGCGTTCGTCTGCGGGCCGCGGATGGTCAGCTCGACAAGGCCTTTCGCCCGGTCGATCCGCGCGCTGACGTGGCGGTACTCCAGGGCGTCAGCCGTGATCTCGCGGTGCAGGGGCGTCAGCGCGACGCCGCGCCCTTGCGCCGGACGCTGCGAGGATGTGGCCAGTTCTCGCGCGCGTTCACGGACGGCGCCGACGAACTTGCTGCGCGGGATCGAGGCGTCGACGAGCTTCCAGTCCACCGCGGTCTGTCCGCGCACGCCTTCGCTCTTGGTCGCGAAGATGTCGGCGCGGTCCTTGCGTACCTTGCGCTTGTCCACCACCCGGGTCAGGCCGCCGGTGCCGGGCAGCACCGCGAGTAGGGGCACCTCCGGCAGGGACACCGCGGAGGACCCGTCGTCGATGAGCAGGATCTCCTCGCAGGCCAGCGCGAGTTCATAGCCGCCGCCGGCCGCCGTCCCATTGACGGCGGCGAGGTAGGTCTGGCCGGAGTTCGCGCTCGCGTCCTCGATGCCGTTGCGGGTCTCGTTGGTGAACTTGCAGAAGTTGACCTTCCACGGGTGCGGTGATTGCGCCAGCATCCGGATGTTCGCGCCCGCGCAGAAGACCTTGTCCAGCCCACCGGTGATGACCACCGCGCGGGTCTCAGGGTGTTCGAAGCGCAGTCGCTGGATCGCGTCGTGCAGCTCGATGTCGACGCCGAGGTCGTAGGAGTTGAGCTTGAGGTCATAACCCGGGACCAGGCCGCCGTCCTCGGCGGTTCGCAGTTCGAGCGTGGCCACCGGGCCGTCGAACTTCAGGGCGAGGTGGCGGTAGGAATCCGGGCTCGCGTCGAAGGACACGACGGGGGTTGCCGCGGGGGCGGTCTCGGCCGACATGATGAAGCCTCCAGTGGGCGGGGAGTGGCTAATTGTTGACATGTTCTCGTCGCTACGTCAATCCTTTGTAGAGTATTACCGCGCCGTTCCCGGCGCCGTGGCCTTGGACAGGAGTTGAGATCATCGTGCGCACCTACGACGCCCTCTACATCGACGGCACCTGGCAGGCACCGGCCGTCCCCACGGCACCGACACAGGTGCTCAGCGGCGCCGACGGCGCGGTCGTCGCCCGGGTCCCCTGCGGCGGCCTGGCGGATCTGGACGCCGCAATCGTGGCGGCCCGGCGCGCCTTTGACTCCTGGAGCCAGAGCACCCCGGACCAGCGGGCCGACCTCATCGAGGCCATCGCCGACGCCCTGGCGGCGCGTTCCGCCGAGATCGCCGACGCCATCTCGCTCGAGGTCGGGATGCCGCGCAAGATGTCGGCCCGCGTACAGGTCGGCGCCCCGCTGATCGCACTGCGCAGCTACGCCACGATCGCGCGGGAGTTCGCCTGGACCCGCGAACTCGGCAACTCGTTGATCGTGCGCGAGGCGGCCGGGGTGGTCGGCGCGATCCTGCCATGGAACTACCCGCTCAACCAGTTGGTGATGAAGGTCGGCCCGGCGCTGGCCGCGGGCTGCACCGTGGTGCTCAAGCCGGCCGACGTCGCCCCCACCGCCGCCTTCTTCTTCGCCGAGGCCTGCGCGAGCGCCGGTCTGCCGGCGGGGGTGTTCAACCTGGTCTCCGGCGGCGACGACGTCGGCGCCGCGATCGCCGCCGACCCGCGCTTCGACGTCATTTCCTTCACCGGCTCCACACCGGTCGGCGCCCTGGTCGCGGCGGCCGCGGTGCAGAACATCAACCGGGTTGCGCTCGAACTCGGCGGCAAGAGCGCCAACATCATTCTGGCCGACGCGGACCTCGAACGTGCCGTCACTGTCGGGGTCAACAGCGCGATGATGAACTCCGGGCAGACCTGCTCGGCATGGACCCGAATGCTCGTCCCGGCGCAGTTGCAGGATGAGGTCCTCGCCATCGCCGAGAAGGCCATCGGGAAACTGACGGTGGGTCACCCGCTGGAGGAGTCTACTCGACTCGGCCCGCTGGCGTCGGCCGAGCAGGTTGCCACCGTCACCGGCTACATCGACGCGGGTATCGCCGAGGGCGCGCGCCTGGTCGCTGGTGGCCTCGGTACGCCCGACGGCGTGGACCCGGCCGGGTACTACGTCCGCCCGACGATCTTCGCCGACGTCACCCCGAGCATGCGCATCGCCCGCGAGGAGATCTTCGGCCCGGTGCTCTCGGTGATCCCCTACTCAAGCGAGGAGGAGGCGATCGCGAGCGCCAACGACAGCGAATACGGCCTGCACGGCGGGGTCTGGTCCGGCGATCCGGACCGCGCCATGGCGGTGGCCCGGCGGCTGCGCACGGGGCAGGTCGACGTCAACGGCGGCGCCTGGAACCCCCTCGCGCCCTTCGGCGGCTACAAGAAATCCGGGCTGGGCCGCGAGTTCGGCGAGCTGGGCCTGGAGGAGTACCTCGAAATCAAGTCCATTCAGCGGTGACCCCGCTCACCACCTCGCGCACGTCCGACGAAATGAGCCCTACCGGACGCCATTGGTCGGACGTCCGCGATCGTGTGCGCCAAACGAGCGCGCGCTCGATGCTGCTGACCGTCCTGGGCGAACTCGTCCTGCCCAGCGGTAGGCCGGCGTGGACCTCGGCGTTGCTCCACGTGCTCGCCGGTCTGGCAGTGGAGGAAAAGTCCGCGCGTCAGGCGATCGCGCGCACGGCCGCCGACGGCTGGATCATCTCGATTCGCGACGGGCGGCGTGTGCGCTGGGACCTGGCCGCCCCCGGCCGCGCCCTGCTCACCGAAGGCGCCGAGCGCATCTACAGCGCCGGGGCACCGGCGCCGGCCTGGGACGGCTCCTGGCTGGTGGTGATGGCCTCGGTGCCCGAGTCCCAACGCAAACTGCGACACCAGTTGCAGACCCGCCTGGCGTGGGCGGGCCTGGGCAATCCGGTGCCTGGGCTGTGGGTGAGCCCGCACCCCGAACGGGTATCGGAGGTCCGCCGGATCATCGTCGAGCTGGGGCTGGACGGCAGCGCGCTGTCCTTCGTCGGCCCCTTCGGCACCGTTGGCTCCGAGGCGGACCTGGTCGCGCGCGCCTGGAACCTGGATGAGGTCGGCGAGCACTACGCCGACTTCATCGCCGACTTCGGGGAGGCAGCCCCCGCCCCGGGGGATGAGACGGTCTTCGCCGCTGTGCGCCTGGTGCACTCCTGGCGCCGGTTCCCGTTCTTGGATCCGGCCCTGCCGGCGCAACTGCTGCCTGCGAGCTGGATCGGTCATCAGGCGCGCGCCTTGTTCACCGAGCGCCACCTGACCTGGACTCCCCCAGCGCGCGCCCGGTGGGCGGAACTCAACAGCAACTGAGGACCGTGGTGCGCAGTGGACCGTGAGGTCTCAGTAGAAGAGCAGCGTGCCGAGTTCGATGCCCAGCCACTCGTCGGCGACGATGTCGTCCTTGGGCAGCCCGAGGACTGCCACGCCGCCAAGGGCAGCGAGCGCCGCGGACCAGAACGAGGTCGAGGCGCCGGAGTCGATCTTCTGGGGTGCAAGAGCCATGCTCATGTCGGGCTCCCGGTGCGGTGTCACAAGCGATGCGGACAACCTCAGCCTGCGCGCTGCGCCATGGCGAATGAACCGATGTCGCCGAGTGTCCGACGCCGCACCGCCGAGAGTTCACCCAGGTCATCTCCCGGCCACCGGGTGTTCGCCGCACCGGTTCAGTCCCAGTCGTAGAAACCCCTGCCGGACTTCTTACCCAGCTCGCCGCCGGCCACCTTGTCGATCAGGATCTGCGGCGGTGCGAAGCGCGGGCCCAGGGTCTTCTCCAGGTGCCGGGCGATGTCCAGGCGGACGTCCAGGCCGACCAGGTCGGTGAGCCGCAGGGGGCCCATCGGGTGCCGGTAGCCCAGTTCCATCGCCTTGTCGATGTCGGCGGCGCTTGCCACGCCCTCCTCGAACATCCGCATCCCTTCCAGCCCGATGCAGACCCCGAGTCGACTGGTGGCGAACCCCGGGAAATCCTTGACGACGCTCGGCTCCTTGCCGATGCGCACCACCCGGTCGCGGGCGGCGGCGAGCACGCCGGCGTCCGTGCGCGGGCCGTTGACGATCTCGACCAGGGCCATCACCCACACCGGGTTGAAGAAGTGCAGGCCCAGGAATCGTTCGGGGTGCGCGAGGCAGCCCGCGAGGCCGTCGATCGAGAGCCCCGAGGTGTTCGACGCGAGGATCGCTGGGGCGCCATGATCTTCGACCGCGCGCAGGATCTGATGCTTGAGCTCGACCCGCTCGGGCACGGCCTCCACGATCAGGTCGGCTCCTGAGGTGGGCAGTTCGGTGATCGCCGCGACGGTGGACAGCCGGGCGATCACGTCCTTCGCCGCGCCCTCGTCCAGCTTGCCGCGCTTGACCGCGGAGTCCGCAACACCCTGCAGAGCGGGCAGGGCCGCATCTCGTCGGCCGCGGTCGGGCTCGACAAGGATCGCGGTGTCCCCGGCTGCGGCGAGCACGTAGGCGATGCCCAGGCCCATCGTCCCGGCGCCGATCACCGCGCTGTAGCTACCCATGGCGTTGCCCTCCTCGTACGACTTCTGGGTGTGTCCCGGCCCAATCCGCGAAGGTGAAGGCCCGACACGCATACAGAAGATGGCTCAGCTTGGGTTCCCCGGGGCAGGTCAGCCTAGCCCGGTCATCGTCAGGTAGCCGGCGAAGACCTCCGCCCCGGCAAACGCCCCGATCGCGGCGCCGGCGATCATGAACGGCCCGAACGGGATCGCGGTGCGCCGCGCCGTGTGCTGGGTGGCCACCAGCGCGACGCCGACGAGGGAACCGCAGGCAAAAGCGGCGAGCAGGCCCACCAGCGAGGGCCCCCAGCCCAGCCAACCCAACGCGAGTCCCAGCGTCGGGGCCAGCACCACGTCGCCGAAGCCCATGCCCCGGCCGCCGGTGCAGAACCACAGTCCCCCGAACAACGAGAACCAGAGGGCGGCCGACGTGGCGGCGACGGGTGCCGGGCCCCAGCCGTCGATCGAGCCGGCGATCGCGAGCAGGGTGGCGGTAACGCCGAGGGCGGGCACGGTGAGCAGGAAGGGCAGCCGCTGGTGCTCCAGGTCGATCAGCGCAAGCGCGATACCGAGCGCCGCGAGGTAGAGGAACGCCGCCAGGTGCGCGTCCCCGGTGAACTGCACTCCGAGCGCGACGAAGGCGGCGGCGGTGCCGAGTTCGGTGACCGGGTACCGCGCCGAGATCGGGGCTTCGCAGTCACGGCAGCGTGCCCGCAGCACCAGCCAGGACAGGACCGGGATGTTGTCGCGGGCCCGCACCGGATGGCCGCACCCGGGGCACGCGGAGCGTCCACGAATGCTCGAGACCCCCAGCGGCACCCGGTACACGAGCACGTTGAGGAACGAGCCGACGCTCAGCCCGAGCACGGCCAGCAACCCCAGCAGCAGCACATTCGCAGTCATCGGCGCAGATTCTGACCGGCTTGAGTCGACCGCGGCTCTCGCCCGGGACTGTGGATATTCCTGGGGACAACCGAGTTCGGCCTGGTTACAGGCGGTAACGACAGCCGTCCGCGGGGACTGTGCGGCACCCTCGCCGGCCGGGTCCGGCGCTGCGGCTCACTGCCTGGCCTTGCGCGGTGTGGGCCCGCACAGACTCGGGGCAATCACGGACATCTAACGCGATCGCGACGGAGGTTACGGGCCACTTGGATCCGATTCGACCCTTCCCGGGTAGTTGATCTTAACCTTGCGTTCTCCTATTAGTCGGTAAAGCGTTGACATCACTGAGCGTGAACAGCAGGATCTCGGGTTAACTTCACCTTAAGTGAACGTGCCATCAGGCATAACGAGGATCGCGTCGCTGGTGAACGCAGTCTTAACGGGGAACGAACCGGAGCATCGGCCCCCCGTCGAACGGCGGCACCGGGTGCGGCTTCGGCTCCGCTGCGGACATCCACGAGGTCAACTGTGAGCATTGCGCCCCTGAGCGAGGTCCTCTCGCCGCGCGAGGAGCGGGCGGCCATCGCCGCAGCGGTCCTCGCCGACGTCCCGGCCCTGCCCGGCCCCGCCCGCGGTTCGCTGCGCAGCGTGGACGGCGTGATCCTGCACGCCTCCCGCTCACGCCCGGTCGTCCGCTGGGACATCGTGGATCACGGCCCGACCGGGACCACGAAGGCCTCCGTCGTGGGCAAGGTCTACAACAAGGGCGACGGGGCCGCCGCGCATGTCCTGCTCACCCACCTGCGCGCCACCGGCTTCGGCGGGGCCTTCGACGTTCCCGAATCCCTGGGCTACCTCCCCGAGCGCCGCCTGCTCCTGCAGTCCGAGGCGCCCAGGGCGACCCTGCACGAGCGCGTCAGCGGATCCGCACCGGACGCCACCATGACCAACGACGTGTTCCGCACCGGAATCTGGCTGGCCCGCCTGCACGCCGTCACCGGTACCGACCTCGCCCCACTCGCCGCCGACTTCGAGACGATCAAGGCCGAGAAGTACGTCACCGGCATGATCGCCACCAAGCCCGCGCTGACGTGGCATCTGCGCCGCATCCAGGCGGACCTGGCGCCACTGCTTGCGGCGGCGGGCAACGGCCCGCTGGTCCCCACCCACGGGGACTTTCAGC
This sequence comes from Sporichthyaceae bacterium, assembly GCA_052388275.1. Classification (GTDB taxonomy): domain Bacteria; phylum Actinomycetota; class Actinomycetes; order Sporichthyales; family Sporichthyaceae; genus JBQTII01. Next base: position 33,223 of record JBQTII010000029.1, read on the forward strand.
AGAAGAACGTGCACGTCGACGACGAGCGCATCGTGGTCATCGACTTCGACCGGGCCGCCCTCGCCCCGGCCGCCCGCGACCTCGGGCACTTCGTCGGCCAGGGCCTGACGATGGCCGCGGCCGCCGGCGCCGAATTCGATTCGGCCACTCGCGCGACCACGCTGAACCTCGTCGAGGGCTACCTGGCCGGCGGTGGGTCCGCGGCTGCGGTGGCCGCGATGCCGGCCTACGTTGCGCGCACCTTCCTGGAGGTGCTGTTCTACCGCCTGGTCGTGCGCCCGATGCGTGATGACAGCTTCGCCGAATCCTGGATCACCGAGTGCGAGCGCTGGCTCGACGAGGCGGCGCTGTCATGTCGCTGACCGCCGCAGCTCCCCACCAGGATGCCCCGGCCCGAGTGCCGCTGATCCTGGTGCAGCACGCCCACCAACACCTGATCGCGGCCGGCTACGACAGCCGCGAGGACGTCTACGAACTGCACCGGGCGCTCTCGGCCCTGATCACCGAGCACCTGTCCACCCGGGTCCCGCTCGCCCTGCACATCAGCGGCACCTTGACCAGCGCGCTGAATTGGCACGTGCCGGCCTTCGCCGCCCTGGTCCGACGCGCCTACGAAGAAGGGATCCTCGAGCTGGTGGGCAGCGCGTACGCGCAGAACGTGATGCCGCTGTTCTCCCCCGAGCACAACCGCCGTCAGCTCACCGAGACGCTGCGCCTGTTCCATCGTCACTACGGCGTGGCGCCCGAGCTCGTGCGCACGATGTGGGTGCCCGAGCGGGTCTGGAACACCGGCCACCTGGCTGACGTCGTGTCCGACCCGCGGCTGCCCAACGGCGGCTACACCACGATCCTGCTCGATGACCGGCACGCCTACCGCACGCACGAGGAGGGCGAGGGGCCCGACCGCGCCACCTTCGACGCGGGCAGCGCGCCGCAGGCCGCCTGCGCGGGACGCGAGGTCTTCGCGGGCCGCGAGCTGCCCGGCGGGGACGGCCGGCACCTGCACCCGTTCCGCCTCGCCGGTGCGGAGAATCTGACGGTTCTTCCGATGTCCTCGGAGCTGCGCTACATCGTGCCGATGAGCACCCCGGAGCAGGCCGCGCAGCTCACCCACCTGGTCGAGGCCGCGCGCACCGGAGGGGAGAACTCGGTGCTGGTCTTCGGCGACGACGCCGAGCGCAGCGCGGGGATCGGCCTGTGGGCACCGCGCCCCTGGCGCGAGCAGTCGTTGGCGCCCTATGCCGCCACTTTGGCCGCACTCGCGGCCGACCCCGACATCACCGTGGAACTGCCCAGCCGCTGGCTGGCCGGCCGTGCGGTCACGCCGGTCCGCGCCGTGGACCCGGGCGCCTTCTACGAGCTCGTCACCCAGCAGGGAGCGGGCGAGAACTACGAAGGTTTCTGGGATCACCCGGAGTGGGCGCCCTACCGCGCCGAATTGGAGACCGTCGAGGCGCTGCTCCTCGCGGGCCCTGCCGACCCCGCCCCCGACGGCCTGTGGGACACCGCCTGGCACCAGTTGATGGTCAGTGCGTACGAGACCGGCTGGCAGGAGCCCGACGAGCACGGCCGCCATCGACCCGCGCCCTGGGCGAAGGCCACCGCGAACCATGTCCGCGAGGCCCACCTGCTCGCCCTGGCGGCGGCCTACGCCGACCGGGTCGGGGCGGGAGCCGGCGCCGGCATGATCGCGCGCCTGTGCGACGTCGACGGTGACGGCCATGACGAGGTCGTGCTCTGCAACAGCGCCCTGTTCGTCGTCGTCAGCCCCCGCTACGGCGGACGCGTCGTACTCGCTGCGGACCTGACCCAGCCTGGTGGCCGGGTCGTGGTCGGCAACCCCGCCGACGACTGGAACTGGCAGGAAGAGCCGCACCGGTTCATGGACATCCCGCGTAACCACCCGGGCGCGCTCGCCGACGTCGGCGCGGAGAACGACACCTACACGGTGGCGGATCTGTGCGTCGACGGTGACGGGGCCGCCCTGGTGCTGGTCAACACGAGTGCGGGCAGCCGACTGAACGGCCTGCGCAAGACGCTGCGTCTGCCCAGCGGTGAACCCGCCCTCGAGGTCGCCTACGACCTGCCGCCCGGGTGCGGGCGGGTCGGGGTGGAGTTCGCGCTGAGCCCGGACTACCTGCACCTGATCCGCGAGGGCGCACCGGCCCTGGCCTACCTACCCGACGAGCGCCCCGAGCGCCGGGGTTACGCGGCCGGGCAGACCGTGGTCTGGATCGACGTCGCCGCCAGCCAACCGGCGTTGTGGGATCGCCCGGTCGAGCCGGCCGCCGGCCACGCCGGTGTGCTGCGCCTGTCGGCGTGGGGCTCCTTCGCTCTTACGCTGCGGGCGCACGATGCGGCCACGGTGAACGCGGCCTACGACATCTGGCGGCGTCCGGTGCTGGTGGGCAGCGTCTCCGATCCCGCCGCCTCGCCCGCGCTGCTGTCCACTGGCAATGACGAGGCCGCACCGGCATCGGCGACCGGGTGAGCACCACACCCACCACACACGAGACGACAGATTCGACCGACACAGGGGATGGCGTGAGCACGCAAGCGCAACCGCGCAAGTCCAAGCTCGGCGGGGTGCCGCTGCGGGACATCTACCGGATGTTCCGTCCGCACCTGATGGCCCATCGGCGCCTGTTCATCGCGTCGGTCCTTCTGGTCGTGGTCGCCACCGTGGTCGGGCTCGCCAAGCCCTGGCCGCTGAAGTACCTCTTCGACGACGTTCTGCTCACCGAATCCGAATCCGAACCCGGGGCTCCGGTCGCCGCCCCGGGAGGTGGCACCGACGTGCAGCAGACCCTGCTGCTGATCGTGCTCGCCATCGCGATGATCACGCTGGTGAACTCGCTGCTCACCTTCGCCCGCGAGTACGTCCTCACCGGTCTCGGCGAGTCCGTCGCGACCAGCGTGCGGTACCGGATGTACAAGCACCTGCAGTCGCTGTCGATGCGTTTTCACCTCAAGAGCCGGGTCGGTGACACCCTCACCCGGCTCACCACGGACGTCGACAAGGTCCAGTCGATCATCACGGTGACGGTCATCGACGCCGGGGCCAACATCCTGATGCTCGTCGGGATGATGACGATCATGTTCTTCTTGGACTGGCAGCTCTCGCTGGTGATGCTCGCGCTGTTCCCGGTGCTGGTCCTGGTGGTGCAGCGCTTCAAGGCCCGGATCAAGAAGGCCGAGTCCGACGTCCGCGAGTCCGAGGGCGACATCGCCTCCCTTGCCGAGGAGACGCTCTCGGCAATGACGCTGGTCAAGGCCTACGGCCTGGAGGACCACGAGTCCGAGCGCCTACGGGTACGGGCCTGGCAGAACTTCGGCCAGGAGATGAAGGTCCTGCGCGTGTCGGGGGTGTTCACCGTCGTGCTGGACATGGTCACCGCCATCGCGTTGGCCGGCCTGATCTGGATCGGCGCCCAGCGGGTGCTCTCCGGCGCCCTGACCCCCGGCGAGCTGATCATCATCGTCGCCTACCTGGCCGACGTGATCTCCCCGGCTCGCTCACTCGCCAAACTCCCGGCGAAGCTGGCGAAGGCGAGTGTTCGTGCGGAGAAGATCTTCGAGATCCTCAACGCCGTCCCCGACGTTCTCGACAGGCCCGACGCCGTCACGGCACCGCGCCTGAACGGGCGCCTCCAGCTGCGCAACGTCACCTTCGGCTACGACCCCGCGACCCCCGTCCTTCGCAACGTCGACCTCGACGTGGCGCCCGGGCAGACCATGGCCATCGTCGGAGCGACCGGCGCCGGCAAGTCCACCCTGGTGGGGCTGCTGCTGCGGCTCTACGACCCGGACAGCGGCGCGGTCCTCGTCGACGGCACCGACCTGCGCGACTACGCCCTTGCCACCTACCAGAACCAACTCGCGGTGGTCCTGCAGCAGACGATGCTCTTTCACACCACCGTGCGCGAGAACATCGCCTACGGTCGCCCCGATGCCACCAGTGCCGAGATCGAGGCCGCCGCCCGGATCGCCGCCGCGCACGAGTTCATCAGTGAGCTGCCCGACGGCTACGACACCGTGCTCGGGGAAAAGGGATCGACCCTGTCCGGCGGGCAGCGTCAGCGGCTCTCGATCGCCCGGGCGGTCCTGCGCGACGGGCGGCTGCTGATCCTGGACGAGCCGACCACCGGCTTGGACGCCCGCTGCGAACGCGACGTGATGGACGCGATCAACGCGGTCACCGGGGGGCGCACGACGGTGATCATCTCTCACCAGCTCTCGGCCGTGGTCCGGGCCGACCAGATCATCGTCCTGGACGGCGGCCGGGTCGTCGAGCGCGGAACACACAGCGAATTGATCGCCCTGGACGGCCGCTATGCCGACCTCGCCCGCCTGCAGGGCCTGATCCGGATCGACTCCGGGCGTCCGAAGCAACTCATCGACGAGATCTTCGCCCAGCACCGTCTCGACACCGATTTCCTCACCCACCAACGCACCTCCACGACGACAACCCTCCACACCAACACCAACGGGGAGCACCAGTGAGTATCGACATCGCCGAAACACCCGAACTGACGCCACGTGAGATCTACGAGAGCCAGACGCAGCGCTGCGAGCAGGTGCAGGACGAGAACTTCCTGAACACCTTCGTTCGCCCGCACTACCGGGGAGCACCGGCAGACGGCGGGACCTGGGAGACCGAGGTCATTCAGGTCGACGGCAGCGGCGCCGCGACGGTGCGGTGTGCGCTCGATGGCGGGCACTCGGTCTTCGTCAAGGTGTTCCCGTTCGATGACGGACCCGAGGTCTACCGCAAGCTGCAGGCCCTGCGCCGCGCCGGTCTGGGCGAGGGCAGTCGCTATCAGAGCGTGGAACCCCTCGTCTGGTACGACGAGCAGAAGATGCTGATCTGTGAGGGCGCGACCGGCACCGACGTTGAGGCGCTGTTCGCCATCGACCGGACCGCGTGGCAGCGCGGCATCGGCGAGGCGGGCTCCTGGCTCGGCCGTCTGCACTCCTCCGGACTGTCCATCGGCGAGGCACACCCGCTGCTGGTCACCTGCGAGCTGACCAGCCTCGCGAAGCGGATGGCCAAGGCGGCCGCGGAGCAGCCCCAGCACCTTAACGCGATGCTCGCGAACCTCAAGCTGCTTGACAGCTTCACCCACGAGACCGTCGACGGCCTGCTGGTGCAGAGCGCAGGTCAGTACCGGGCCAAGCACGTCTTCCTCGACACCGCATCAACGGACGGTGGCCGCGTCACCGTCATCGACCTGGACCGCAGCGCACCGGCCGACCCGGCCCGCGACGTCGCGGAGTTCATCCAGCGGATGCGCAACGACTGCTTCGAGCTGTGCGGTGACGTCACGCCGGTCGATGCGGCAACGCATGACTTCCTGACCGCCTACGTCCGCGAGTGCGGCAGCGAGGCCTACCTGGCCAACTTCCGCTTCCACTACGCCCGCTACCTCGTCCACCGCTTCACCCGGGTGGTCAAGAAGGGCATCCTGGGCACCGAGGAGGACCTCAACTCGCAGTTCCTGCTCACCGAACTCGAGTCGCTGCGCGCCGGACGGTTCGCGTGACGAGCGTCGCGGAGATGACGAGTCCCCTGCAGGACGGCCCGGAGCCGAAGTACGCGTTCCCGCTGAATGAGCTGATGGCCGCCTGGCCGCTGGGCGGCTGGGACTCGGTGCTGTGGATGAAGGCCGGCAAGAACGACCACGCCGCCCTGAGCACCGCTCACGGGAAGTTCTTCATTCGCCGGTCCTACCGCTCCAAGACCATGAGCGCGCTGCGCTTTCAGGTCGAGTTGCTGGCGGCGCTGCGGGCCCACGGCTTCCCGGCACCGGTGCCGGTGCCCGGCGTCGACGGCGATCCCATCCAGGTCATCGATGGCCGACTTTACATGGTCACCGTCGCGCTACCGGGATCCTCGTTCACCTCCGCTGAGGCCTGCGCGGGCCCTGACGCCGCCGAACGCGCGGTGCTGGCGACGATGGGCCGTGAGCTGGCGCGCTTTCACGCCGGCGTCGAGAACTTCGGCGTCACCGACCCCGAGCCGGGCGCCCGGGACCTGCTGGCGGGCATCCGCGAGAAGCTCGCGGCGATGGATGTCTCAGCAGCACCGGACCTGCAGGCCCGCGCCGTGGCCATCGTCGCCCGCCTGGAGGCACTGGAGGCGCAGCTGCCGCAGACGATCATGCACGGCGGGTTCCGCCGGGGCTCGCTGCTGTTCACCGACGGAGCGGTGACGGGCTTCCTCGACGTCGACAGCGCCCGTTTCGGACCGCGGGCCCTGGACCTGGCCACCGCCCTGCACGACATCGGCAAGGTCTACACCGAGAAGGGCCGCGAGGACCACAAGGTCAGGCTCGATTTCGAGAAGATGACCGCGTTCATCAACGGCTACCTCGAGACCGGGGAGATCACCGCGCTGGAGGCCGAGGCCATCGGAGTGATGATCGAGGCCAAGCGCGTCAAGCGGGCACTGGGACGCTGCGAGCGACTGGACGCCGGCGAAGTGCTGAGTGAGAACGACCACCTCAAGATCGACATGGAGCGAGCCCGCCTCGCCTGGCTGGACGCCAACCTGCCGACCCTGCAGGCGATCTGCGCCGGCTAGCACACCGGGCGGCGGGTACCCGTCGCCCGTCCCACCCAGGAAGGCACTCGTGACATGACCACCACCACGGCATCGGGATCTGCTTTCAGCGAGTCCGGCAAGGAACCGAAGGTTCCGTTCCCGCTGGAGGATCTTGCGCAATGCTTCGATTTTGGGCGGTGGCGATCGCTGCGTTGGCTACCGCGGGGGAGGAACGAGCACGCGGAGATCACCACCGACCGTTCGACGTATTACCTGCGGCGCTCCCACACCCGAAAGGCGCGGGAATCGGTGCAGTGGCAGGTGGAGCTGCTCATCGAGCTGCACCGCCACGGACTCCCGGTGCCGCAGCCGCTGGCGTGCCGCAAGGGCGGCCACATCGTCGAACTCGGCGAGCGCTTCTACACCGCCACCGAGATCCTGCCGGGCACGCCGTTCGACGACGCGCAGCCGGAGCACGTCCTCGCCATGGGAAGAATGCTTGCACGCTTCCACGCCGCCGGGTCGGTACAGCAGCTGCGCGACCCCAAGGCGAGCGGGGAGAATATTGACCACGCCCTTCGGGAGGAACTCACCGACCCCAACGCGAAGGACCATCCCGAGCTCTGGGCCCACGCCAAAGAAGTCGAGGCGCGCCTGGCGCCCCTGCTGCCGCACCTGCCGGTCGTTCTCCTGCACCAGGGTTGCCGACGCCGGAACATGCTGTTCACCGGGACGAGGATCACCGGCCTGCTTGATTTCGACAGCGCCCGGTTCGGTCCTCGCGTGCTCGATGTGGTGGGCGCGCTGCTCGACGTGAGCAAGGTCCACACCGCGATCCAGCGCACGGACCACAAGGTCGCGCTCGACCTGTCGAACATGGCACTGTTGCTGGGCGGTTACCGGGAGATAGCCACGCTGTCCCCGATCGAGGTCGAGGCGATCCCCGTCCTGATGACCGCCAAGCGCGCCGCCAAGGCGCTCGGCAGCATGAACAAGCTCAGTAGATCCGACGCCGACGAGGAGGCCCGGCACAAGATCCTCCTCGAGCAGGCACGCCTGGTGTGGCTGATCGAGCACGCCGACGCCGTGCGCGCCACCGTCGAGGGCGCTTCGACCGCAACGGCTGACGCCGTCGAGCGCACGACCCGCGTGGCCTGAGAAGGAATGTGCGGTGGAGCGGCCCGCGCGCGCCGCTCACCCCACAGGTGGCAGGGACATTGATCGGGGCGGGACGCCTACCATCGGCCCGTGAGCGCCCAGGCAGGATCCGCAGCGGGGGTGGTGCTGGCCGGCGGACGCTCGTCGCGGATGGGGGCGCCCAAGTCCGCGCTGGACTGGCACGGCACGACGCTGCTGCACCGGGTGACGGCGTTGCTGGCCCGCACGCTCACCGGCCCCGTTGTCGTGGTCGCCGCCCCCGGCCAGGAGCTGCCGGCGCTTCCGGCCGGGGTCGAGGTCGCCCGTGACCCAGTAGAGGGGTCCGGGCCGCTGCAGGGCATCACCGGCGGGCTCGCGGCCGTCGGTGAACGGGCCCCCCGCGCGTTCGTGTGCTCGACGGACCTGCCGTTCCTGCACCCGGCCTACGTGCTCCGGGTGCTTTCGCTACTCGACGAGGACCACGACGTCGCACTGCCGTTCGCGCGCGGGCACCGCCAGCCCCTGGGCGCGGCCTACTCCCCCGCCCTGGCGGACCTCGGCGCGCGCCTGCTGGCCGCCGGGTCGCGCAAACCCGGCGAACTGTTCGCGCAGTGCCGCGTGCGCGTCGTCTCGGCGCAGGACCTGTTGGCTGACGCCGTGCTGCGGCGCCTGGATCCCCAACTGGACTCGGTGCGCAACATCAACACCCCCGAGGAGTACGCCGCAGCCCGGGCCGAGCCGGCGCCCGCGGTGGACGTGCACTGCTACGGCGCGCTTGCAAGTCGCGCCCGGATCCGCAGCGGCACCGTCGCCGCCGCCACCCTCGGCGCTGCTGCCCGCGCCGTCGGACTCGTCCTTGACCACCACGTCGTCGCGGCCTTGAACGGCGAGCGGATCAGCCGAGACCACAACCTCCCCCTGGTCCCCGGCGACAGCGTCTCGTTCATCTCGGCCGACGCCGGCGGCTGACCCGGGCTGGCGACCATCCCTCGGACGTAAGTGAGAATGCGGACATGGCACCCGGCGGATACTTCGGCGCGGCGCTGATCGTCGACGTCGAGGGTGCGAGCGTGCGCTGCGCGCAACTCCCCCTGGACCCCGAGGTGCTGCGCGCCTACCTCGGGGGGGTCGGGCTCGGTACCTGGCTGCTCCACGAGCTCGCCCCGCCCGGCGTCGACCCGCTCGCCCCCGAGGCGCCGCTGGCCTTCGTCTTCTCCCCGCTCGTCGGCACCCCGCTCACCACCAGCGCCAAGTTCGCCGTCGTCGCCAAGTCCCCGTTGACCGGGCTGCTCACCGATGCGCTGGCCTCCAGCCAGTTCGCGATCGCGGGCAAGCTCACCGGCCACGACGCCCTGGTGATCCGCGGGCGCGCCGACGTGCTCTCCGTCGTGCTCATCGACGGCGACGGGGTACGGCTGGAGCCGGTCGGTGACCTCGCCGGGCAATCGGCGGCCGCGGCCGAGACGGGGCTTCGCGAGCGCTTCGGGCGCGGGTGGCGCGCCGCGGCCATCGGGCCGGCCGGCGAGCGCGGAGTCCGCTTCGCCACGATCAGCCACGACGGACGACATGCCGGGCGCGGTGGCCTCGGGGCGGTGCTCGGGGCGAAGAACCTCAAGGCGATCCTGGTGCGCTCCGGTACGCGCAAGCCCGCGGTCGCCGACCCGGCTGCGGTGCTGGCCGCCGCCGCCGACCTGCGCGAGCGCAGCTTCGGCCCCGCGACGGCGAAGTACCGCGAGCTCGGGACGCTGGCGAACCTGCTGGCCTTCAACGCGGTCTCCACCCTGCCGACGCGCAACTTCACCGCCGCCACCTTCGAGCAGGCACCCCGCCTGGCCGCGGAGGACCTGGCGGCCATGCGCGGGGTGGCCCGCAACAGCTGCGCGTCGTGCTCGATCGGCTGCGAGCACATCTACCGGCGCAAGGGCGGCGGCACCCAGCGCATGGAGTACGAGAACGTGTTCGCGCTCGGGCCCCTGTGCGGGGTCGCGGACCCCGATGAGGTGATGGCGGCCAGCGCACGCTGCGACGAACTCGGCATCGACACGATCTCCGCCGGCGGCACGATCGCCTGGGCGATGGAGTGCGCCGAGCGCGGCCTGCTCGACGCGCCCTGGCTGCGCTTCGGCGACGGCGCGGCACTGCTGCGCGCTCTCGACGCGATCGGTACCCGGGAGCCGGGGCTGGGCGAGCTGCTGGCCCAGGGTTCGCGGCATGCCGCGGGGGTCCTCGGGTGCGGCAGCATCGACTTCGCTCCGCAGGTCAAGGGCCTGGAGTTGCCGGGGTACGAGCCGCGCACCATGCAGACCATGGCGCTGGGGCTCGCGGTGAATTCGCGCGGGGCGGACCACAACCGCTCCGGTGCGTACGAGGCCGACCTCTCCGGGGCGGTGGACCGCCTCGAAGGCGGCCTCGCCCACGTCGCCGCCGCGATCGCGACCGAGGACCGCGCCGCCGTCATGGACTCGATGATCTTGTGCAAGTTCCTGCGCGGGGTCTTCACCGATCCGTTCACCGAGTGGGCGGCGTTGCTGCGCGCGGTCACCGGGTGGGACCTGGACGCCGGGGAACTGCACGACACCGCCCGCCGCATCGTGGACGCCAAGCGTGCCTACAACCTGCGCGAGGGCGCCACCGCTGCCGACGACACCCTCCCGCCCCGGATGCTCACCGCCGCCCTGACGATGGAGTCCGGGCGCTCGGCGAGCCTGAGCGCCACCCGGCTGGGCGTGATGGTCGCCGGCTACTACGCCGCCCGCGGCTGGGACGACGGGGGCCGCCCCCCTCCTCGGTAGTCGCCGCCGGATCCGCGGGCTACTGTCGAATCCCCCGAGCGTGTGGAGCCCGCCATCACTGCTGCGTTGGACCAGGCCGCCGCACTCGCCACGGTCACGGTCACCATCGACGGCCGCGCCCTTGAGGTGGCGGCCGGCACCACCATCTACGACGCCGCCCGCACCGCGGGCATCGAGATTCCCGTGCTCTGCCATGACGAGCGTTACGACCCGGTCGGGGTCTGCCGGATGTGCGTGGTCGACACCGGCGGGCGGGTCTTCGCGGCCGCCTGTGTGCGCCCGTGCGAGGACGGCATGACCGTGGCCACCACCTCGGCGGAGTTGGAACGCAACCGCGCGCTGCTCACCGAACTGCTGCTCACCGATCAGCGCCCGCGGGCGCAGGACCCGAAGCAGACCACCACGGCCGACAATGCCCTGCTCGCCCTGGCCGACACCTACGGCCTCGCTCGCGAAAGCACCGACCTCCCGCTGGGCTCGGGCCGCGGACACGACTCGTCGAACCCGGTCATCGACGTCGACCACGACTCCTGCATCCTGTGCGATCGCTGCGTACGGGCCTGCGACGACCTGCAGGGCAACGACGTCATCGGGCGCTCCGGCAAGGGGTATGGCACCCGCATCGCGTTCGACCTCAATGACCCGATGGGCGCGAGTTCGTGCGTCACCTGCGGGGAATGCGTGCAGGCCTGCCCGACCGGGGCGCTGACCAACAAGGCCATCGGCGGGGTGCCGATCCAGCCGCGCGCCGACCTGGACGCCGTCGACACGGTCTGCCCGTACTGCGGCGTGGGCTGCGCGCTGACGTACTACGTGGACCGCAAGCGGGCGGCGATCTCCTTCGCCGAGGGCCGCCCGCAGCCCGGTTCGCAAAGCCGGTTGTGCGTGAAGGGCCGCTACGGCTGGGACTACGCCGCCAGCCCGCAGCGCCTGACGGTCCCGCTGATTCGCATCGAGGGTTCCTACCCGAAGGGCCCGCTGTCCGCCGACGTGCGCGGGGACGGCCGCGGCGGCGCCCGTAACGACCGCGACCGTAAACCCGGCGACAAACGGGGCGGGCACCGCAAACCCGGCGGACTGGTGGACTACGAGGAGGTGCTGCCGCACTTCCGGGAAGCGAGCTGGGACGAGGCGCTGGACCTGATCGCCTCCCGCCTGCGCGCGCTGCACACCGAGGGCGGACCCGATGCGATCGCCGGCTTCGGCTCGGCGAAGTGCTCGAACGAGGAGGCCTACCTCTTCCAGAAGCTGATCCGGACCGCGTTCGGCACCAACAACATCGACCACTGCACGCGGCTGTGCCACGCCTCCTCGGTCGCGGCCCTGTTCGAGGGGGTCGGCTCCGGCGCGGTGTCGACCACCTACGGCGACGTCGCGAACGCCGACGTCGTGATCATCACCGGCTCGAACCCGACCGCGAACCACCCGGTCGCCTCCTCGTTCTTCAAGCAGGCCCGCCGCCGCGGCACCAAGATCATTTACGTGGATCCGCGCGCCTCCACCGTCGCCGAGCACGCCGATCTCTTCGTCCAGCTCAAGCCGGGCACCGACGTCGCGTTCTACAACGCGCTGATGCACGAGGTGATCCGGCTAGGACTGATCGACCGTCAGTTCATCGCCGAGCGCACCTCGAACTACGACGAGCTGGCCCGCACCGTCGCGGACTACCCACCCGATCGCGCCGCGCAGATCACCGGCGTCGACGCCGACCTGATCCGCCAGGTCGCCCGGACCTGGGGCGAGGCCGGCGCCGCGGTCGTGTACTGGGGCATGGGGATCTCTCAGCACACCACCGGCACCGACAACGCCCGCTGCCTGATCGCGCTGTGTTCAATCACCGGCAACGTCGGGCGTCCAGGCACGGGGCTGCACCCGTTGCGCGGGCAGAACAACGTTCAGGGCGCCTCCGACGCCGGCCTGATCCCGATGTTCTACCCGGACTACCAGCGCGTGGAATCCGAGGTGACCCGTCATCACTTCGAGGCGGCCTGGGGGACGGCGCTCAACCCGAATCGCGGCCTGACGGTCACTGAGATCGTCGGATCGGTCGGCAAGCCTGGCGGGGTGCGCGGGATGTACATGCTGGGCGAGAACCCGTTCCTGTCCGACCCGAACACCAACAAGGTGCGTAAAGCCCTCTCGGGCCTGGACTTCCTCGCGGTGCAGGACATCTTCCTGACCGAAACCGCCGAATTCGCCGACGTGATCCTGCCCGCCACCTCCTACCTGGAGAAGGACGGCACGTACACCAACACCGACCGGCGCGTGCAACTCGGCCGCGTCGTGCTGGACGCCCCGGGGCAGGCGCGCGCGGACTGGGCGATCATCTGCGACATCGCAGCGCGCCTGGGGCTGGACTGGGACTACAGCTCGCCGAGTGCGGTCTTCGACGAGATGGTCGCGCTGATGCCCTCCTACGCCAATCTCGCCCACGACAACCTCGGCTCCAGCGGCAAGCTCTACCCGAACGCCGACCCCGAGCACGACGACGGCACGGTGGTGATGTTCGTCGAGCACTTCAACACCGACGATGGGCTGGCCCACCTCGTCCCGGCCCAGTGGCTGCCCGCCCGGGAGCTTCCGGACGGGGAGTATCCGCTGGTGCTCAACACCGGGCGGCTGCTGGAGCACTGGCACACCGGCTCGATGACCCGGCGCTCCTACGCCCTGGACGCGATCGCCCCGGTCGCCGAGATCTACCTGCACCCCAAGGACGCCGCCGACCGGGGTCTGGCCCACGGGGATATGGCCCGCGCCCGTTCCCGGCGCGGATCGATCGAGCTGCTGGTGCGGGTCAGCCACCGCGAGCAACTGGGCAACGTCTTCGTCCCGTTCCATTTCCGGGAGGCCGCCGCGAACCTGCTCACGATCGACGCGGTGGACCCGGTCGGCAAGATCCCTGAGTTCAAGTTCTGCGCCGTCCAGGTCGAGCCGCTGGGCCGCCGCTCATGAATGACCGCAGGCCCACATCGGTGCCCGATTCGTCCGGATTGAGTGGGCCCCCGCTCATGGATGAGCGGGGGAGCTCCAACGGACGGCTCCAGGCGACCCGGGTGCCGGGCGTGGAGGCACGGGCCGGAAAATTCGATGGCCCCTCACTGATCCCGGCGCTGAACGCGATCCAGGCCCGGCTCGGCTGGCTTCCGCGTGAGGAGCTGGAGCAACTGGCCCGCGAGACCAAGCGACCGCGTTACGAGATCGAGGGCCTGATCTCGTTCTACCCGCACTTTCGCACCAGCGCACCCACCCCCGTCGCGCTGCACCTGTGTCACGACCTGCCGTGCTACCTGCGCGGCGGCGAGGAGCGGATCACCGAGCTGCGGCAGCGCTACGGCGGCGACCCCGACGTCGAGATCGTCGAGGTGTCCTGCCTCGGACGCTGCGACATCGCGCCGGCGCTGGCCGTCAACGAACGCCCCGGGCCTGTTCACGAGGTCGATGCCTTGATGGACGCGGCTCGTGGCAACGGCGTGGGACACGCTGCGGCCCGCACGCGCGACGAGCCGTGGCCGAATGACCCCTACCCCGCGGGGTCCGATGTGCAGACGCGCTACGCCACCCTGCGGGCCCTGCTCGCCGGGGAGCTGGCTCCGGCCGACCTCGTCGCCACCCTGACCGAGGCCGGGCTGCGCGGCATGGGCGGCGCGGGGTTCCCAACCGGGCAGAAGTGGGGCCTGGTCGCCGGCGCTCCGGGGGGCGTCAAGTACGCGGTCTGCAACGCGGACGAGTCCGAGCCCGGCACCTTCAAGGACCGTCAGATCCTCGCCACCCAGCCGCATCTGGTGCTCGAAGGACTGCTGCTCGGGATGGCGGTGGTCGGCGCCGACGAAGGCTGGGTGTTCATCCGCCACGAGTACGGACCCGAGGAGCATGTGCTGCGGGCCGAGATCGACGCGCTGCGCGCCGCCGGGATCATCGGGCCGAACTCGTGCGGGAGCGGACGGCGCCTGCAGGTCGACGTCTTCGTCTCCCCCGGCGGTTACATCCTCGGGGAGGAGACCGCGCTGCTGGAATGCATGGAGGGGCACCGGGGTGAGCCCCGCAACAAGCCGCCGTTCCCGGGGGTGTACGGCCTGCACGGGCGACCCACGCTGATCAACTCCGTCGAGACCTTCGCCGACGTCCCGGTGATCGCGGCGCGCGGGGCGCAGTGGTGGCGTGCGCAAGGACTGGGCGAGTCGGTGGGGTGGAAGTTCTTCGCCGTCTCCGGGCACGTGGAGCGCCCAGACGTCTATTGCGTGCCGATGGGCACGAGCGTGCGCGAGCTCATCGACCTCGCCGGCGGCGTGCTCGGCGGCGCGGCGGTGGGGGCGGTGCAGCCGGGCGGGGCCTCGTCGAACTTCATCTTCGCCGACCAACTCGACCTGGCCCTGGACTTCGCCAGCGCCGCCGAGGCCGGCACGATGCTCGGCTCCGGCGCTCTGGTCGTCCTCGCCGAGGGAACCGATGCCCTGGCGGCGGCAACGAATGTGCTGCGCTTCTTCCGCAACGAGTCCTGCGGCAAGTGCGTGCCCTGCCGCGTCGGCTCCACCAAGGCCCACGAGATCCTGCGGAGGGTCCTCGACGACGGCGAGGAGCTGACCGGTGCGCGCCGCGAGCGGATCCTCGCCCTGGAGGAGGTCATGCGTAAGACCTCCATCTGCGGCCTGGGCCAGGTCGCGCTCGGCCCAGTGGTCAGCGTGCTGGGAATCGACAAGGGCGCCGCCGCCGCGAACCCGCAGCCCAAGCCTGGTGGCACGTCCGGCCAACCGGACCGATGACCGCGCGCACAGCTGCCGGGCCGCCTTCCCTACACCTGACGTCCGACCAACTGGTCGCTATAGCGCACGCCTGCTCGGACGTCCGAGCGGGGCGCCCGGGCGCCGCCGAGGTCACTCGGTGAGCGGGCGCGAGTTCTTCACCACGCGCACCCTCGCGCAGGCGCGGGCGGGATTCGCGCCCCGCCGGCGCACCGCGCACGAGAGCGTCGAGTTGGCGAGCGCGCACCGCCGGGTGCTGGCCACCGACGTGCACGCGAGCGCGGCGCTGCCGGGTTTTGATCGCTCGACGGTGGACGGCTTCGCGGTGCGCGCGGCGGACACCTACGGCGCCTCCGAGCACCTGCCCAGCTACCTGCAGGTGACCGGGGCGGTCCGGATGGGCTCGGCCCCCGCAGTGGCGGTGCCGGCCGGGGGCGCGGTCGCGGTCCCGACCGGGGCCGCGCTGCCGCCGGGGGCGGACGCTGTGGTGATGGTGGAGTACACCGCCGCGACGATGCCCGGCACGATCGAGGTCACCCGGGCGGTGGCCATGGGTTCGGGGATCGTGCGGGCCGACGAGGACGTCGCGATCGGTGCGCGGCTGCTGCGCGCGGGCCGGCGCCTGCGCGCGAGCGACCTCGGGCTGCTCGCGGCCACCGGCACCCGCACCCTCACCGTGCATCAACGCCCGCGGGTGGTGATCCTGTCCACCGGCGACGAGGTCGTCCCGCCCCAGACCCTGAATCTGATGCCAGGTCAGGTACGCGATGCCACCGCGAGTGCACTGGCGGCGTTGGTCACCGGCAGCGGCGGGGTCCCGGTCATGGGCGGGATCGTGGCCGATGACAGCGCAGCGCTGAGCGCCGCGCTGCGCCGCGCCATCGCCGAGGCCGACCTGGTGGTGATCTCGGCCGGGTCCTCCGTCGGGGCGCGCGATGAGACCGCGCACGCGGTCGCCGCCCTGGGCGAGGTGTGGTGCCACGGGCTCGCGATCAAACCCGGCAAGCCGACGTTGCTCGCCGAGTGTGCGGGGGTGCCCGTCATCGGGCTCCCGGGAAACCCGCTCAGCGCGCTGGTGGTCTTCCGCCTGCTCGGTGTCCCGCTGCTCTGGCAGCTCGCCGGCTGCATGCATCCGCCGCCGCAGCCGAGCGTTCGGGCCCGGCTGGGCCGGGACCTGCCCTCCAGCGCAGGGCGCCTCGACGTCGTGCAGGTGACGCTGAGTCAGGGCGAGGACGGCGCGAGCATCGCCGAGCCGGTGTTCGGCCCCTCCGCGCTGCTCTCGATCCTGACCCGGGCCGACGGCTACCTGGTGATTCCTGAACCCGCGACCGGCCTGGACGCCGGCCTCCAGGTCGAGGTCGCGCTCTACGACTGAGCTGCCGCGCATCTGCTGACCTGCACAGGGAGCGGCGCGGCTACCGTGGTCCCGTGCCCCTGTCCAGCCCGTTCGTGTCCGACGTCCCTACCGCCGAGGCCCTGGCCGCCTGGGCGGCCGCCGCCCTCGCCGCCGGCTGCCCGCCGCGCACCGGACTCGAGACGGTCGATGTCGTGGACGCCGTAGGACGGGTGTGCGCCGAGGCGGTCTGGGCCGCCCGGTCCTCCCCCGCGTTCGACAGCTCGGCGATGGACGGGATCGCCGTGCGGGCGGCGGACACCGCGGCGGCCACCGAGACCACCCCGACGGTGCTCGCGAACTTCGTCATCGTGGACACCGGGGATCCGCTGCCGGACGGTTTCGATGCGGTGGTGATGCGCGAGCACGTGCACCACACCGACGCCGGCGCCGAGGTACGGGCGGCCGTGCCGCCGTATCAGCACGTGCGCTCCATCGGTGAGGACATCAGCGCCGGGGAGCTGCTGCTGCCGGCCGGGCATCGGCTGCGCCCGGTGGATGTGGCTGCGCTCGCCGCTGCCGGCGTCCTGAACCTGACGGTACGTCAGCGTCCGCGGGTCGTGATCGTGCCGACCGGGGACGAGATCAAGGCGCTGGGCACCGAACTCGGCCCGGGCGAGATCGCCGACACCAACTCGCTCATGCTCGCCGCGCAGGCGAGCGAGCTCGGCGCCCGCACTCACGTCACCGCGATCGTGCCCGATGACCCGGAGCAGATTGCCGCGGCCCTGCGCACGGCCGCGGCCGGCGCCGACCTGGTCATCCTGATCGCCGGATCCAGCGCGGGCCGCGATGACTACACCGCCCGCGTGGTGGCGGCGGCGGGGACGCTGGCGGTGCACGGCGTCGCGGTGCGGCCCGGGCACCCCGTGGTGCTGGGGACGGTGGCGGGCACGCGGATCATCGGCGCACCCGGCTACCCGGTCTCGGCCGCCCTCACCTTCGACATCTTCGCCGCGCCGGTGCTGGCCGACCTCGAGGGCGCTGCCCCGCGCGAGCGACCCCGGACCACGGCGCGTCTGGCCCGCAAGCTCGCCTCGGTGATCGGCAGTGACGACTGGGTGCGGGTGCGCCTGGGGCGCGTGGGCGGTCAGACCGTGGCGACCCCGTTGCCGCGCGGCGCCGGGGTGCTGACCTCCCTGGTGCGCGCCGACGGGCTGCTCGTCGTCCCGGCCGGGGTCGAGGGTCACCATGCCGGTGATCAGGTGAGCGTGCAGTTGCTGCGCGGGCTCGAGGCGATCGCCCGCACGATCGTGGCGATCGGCTCGCACGACCTCGTGCTGGATGTGGCGGCCTGCGCGCTGCGCGAACTCGACCCGCTGTGCACCCTGGCCTCCAGCAACGTCGGCTCCCTCGGTGGCCTGATCGCGCTGCGCGACGGGCTGTGCCACCTGGCCGGTTCGCACCTGCTCGACCCGGCCACCGGGCAGTACACCCTGCCCGCGGTGGACCAGGTGTTCACCGACCCGGACCAGATCGCGGTGATCCGCCTCGTGCACCGCGAGCAGGGCCTGATCGTGGCGCCGGGCAACCCGCTGGGCCTGGGCGTCATCGCGGACGTGAGCCGCGCCGGGGTGCGTTACGTCAACCGTCAGCGCGGCGCCGGCACCCGGGTCCTCTTCGATGCCGAACTGAGCCGCGCCGCCCTGGCTCCGGGCGACATCTGCGGCTACGCCCGCGAGGAGCACACCCATCTCGGCGTGGCCGCGGCGGTGGCGGCCGGACGCGCGGACGCGGGGCTGGGGATCCTGGCCGCGGCGCGCGCGTTCGGGCTGGATTTCGTTCCGGTCGCCCGCGAACCCTACGACCTGGTGCTGCGCGCCGACACCGTCGAGGACCCGCTGCTCGCGCCGCTGTGGGCGCTGCTCGCCGACGCCGACTTCCGCACCCGCTTCGAAGCGCTGGGCGGGTACTCGTGCGCGCAGACCGGGCAGCGGATCCGCTGAGCGAGCGTCCGCCCCCCCCCCCGCCCCCCCGGGCCCCGCCCCCCCCCCGGGGCCGGCCGCCCGTGGGTACGCCCATAAGCCC
>JBQTII010000030.1:0-15889 GCA_052388275.1 Sporichthyaceae bacterium
GTGTTTTCTCCGGTTCACGATCGCCGACTGTTGACTATAGGGTCCCGCGGGTGGATTCGCTGCTGCGATGTCGCCTGGGAAATGTGGGACGCTCTGGTCTTGTGGTTCCCCCGGCAGGATTCGAACCTGCGCCTTCGCCTGGGCACCGTGCGACGCTCTGGTCTTTAGGTGCCCCCGTCAGGATTCGAACCTGCGCCTTCGCCTCCGGAGGGCGACGCTCTATCCCCTGAGCTACGGGGGCTCTGGGACGCGCAGAGGTTACCAGCCGAGCCCGAGGGCGGTCCGGGGCGAGATCCGTAGGCTGGGGATCAACGTTGCGCCTGGGCTGACGCGAATCCCCCCCGCGCCGCGCCACATGGGCAACACCGTTGATCACGGGCCTACACCGCCGGTGATCAGTGCGCCGGTAGGCCCGGTCAGCGCGCCGCAGAAAACCCGTCGGGACGCGCACAGCGCGGCCATTAGGCTCAACCGGTGACCCCCGCCGAGCTCGCCGACGCCGTCCAGATTGCCGTGCACACCGCGGTGCAAGCCGGCGAACTGGCAGTCGCGGTGCCGCGGGAGGTGCATCTGGAGCGCAGCCGCTCCCGCGAGTACGGCGATTACGCGACCAACGTGGCCATGCAGCTGGCTAAGCCTGCGGGAATGGCCCCGCGGGCGGTCGGGGAGATCATCGCCGTACACCTGCGCCGGGCGAGCGGGATCGACGCGGTGGCGGTCGCGGGCCCCGGCTTCCTCAACATCACCCTGGCCGCGGGCTCCGCGGGCCGGCTGGCGTACGCGATCGTCACCGCCGGAACCGCCTACGGGCGCTCGGAGGCACTGCGCAAGCAGCGGATCAACCTGGAGTTCGTCTCCGCGAACCCGACGGGCCCCGTGCACCTCGGGCATACCCGGTGGGCCGCGGTCGGCGACAGCCTGCGCCGGATCCTGGAGGCCGCCGGCGCCGACGTCGTCAGCGAGTACTACATCAATGACGCCGGCGTGCAGATGAACAAGTTCGCCGAGTCCCTGCTCGCGGCGGCCCGCGGGCTCCCGGGGCCCGAAGGCGGGTACGGCGGGGAGTACATCGCCGACATCGCTGCGCAAATATTGGAGGATGCACCGCACCTGGCAGGCGGCGAGGACAGCGTCGCGTTGCCCGAGATCGCCGAGCGGGGGTACCGCCTGATGCTCTCGGAGATCACCGCCAGCCTGGAGCGCTTCGGCGTTCACTTTGACGTCTGGTTCTCCGAACGCATGCTGCACGGCTCCGGCCGGGTCGACGCCGCGATCGAGACCCTGCGTTCAGGTGGGCACATCCACGAGCGCGACGGGGCGGTGTGGCTGCGCACCACCGACTTCGGTGATGACAAGGACCGGGTCCTGGTCAAGGCGGACGGGGAGAAGACCTACTTCGCTGCCGACGCGGCGTATTACCTGGACAAGCGCGCGCGCGGCTTCGACACCTGCATCTTCATGCTGGGCGCCGACCACCACGGCTACATCGGGCGGCTGCGGGCGCTCGCCGCCTGCGCCGGCGAGGACCCGGACACCGTCCAGGTCCTGATCGGGCAGCTGGTCAAGCTGTTGCGCAGCGGCGAAGAGCTCAAGATGAGCAAGCGCGCCGGCACGATCGTGACCATGGACGAATTCGTCGACCTGGTCGGCGTCGACGCGGCGCGCTACTCCCTCGCGCGATCCTCGACGGACTCCCAGCTCACGATCGACGTTGCGGAGATCACCCGGGCCGCCCCGGAGAATCCGGTGTACTACGTCCAGTACGTCGGCGCCCGCACGGCCTCGGTCTCGCGTAATGCCCGCGACCTGGGGCTTGATTGGTCCGCGCCCGAGTCCTTTAAGCCCGAGTTGCTCACTGACGAACGCGAGGCGGTGCTGCTCGGTGCCTTGGGCGAGTTCCCGCGCGTGGTCGCCGCCGCGGCGGAACTGCGCGAACCGCACCGCGTCGCCCGTTATTTGGAGGAGCTGGCCGGGGTGTACCACCGCTTTTACGACGGCTGCCGGATGCTGCCCCGCGGCGAGGAGGAGCCCACCGACCTGCACCTGGCCCGGCTCTGGCTCAACGACGCCACCCGCACGGTGATCTCCAACGGCCTTTCGATGCTGGGCGTCAGCGCTCCGGAGCGGATGTGACCGCGTTCGGCTCCAGCGGGATGACATCCCGTGCGGGCGCCTGTCAGCCCGCCGGCCGGCTGACAAGGGCCCCTGCGGGACGTCATCCCGGGAAAAGTTGGCTGCGGCGATGAGCCGCTCCGCGCACCCGGCCGGGCCCCGCCATGCCGACGGACCCGGGCCCGATCACCTGGGCGCGCCGCCGGCAGACCTCAACGCGCTCGACCTCGCGGTCTGGCCGGCCAACCTCACCCGCGGCCCGGACGGCGTGGTCACCATCGCGGGGCTCGACGTCCGAGACCTGGCCGCCGAGTTCGGCACGCCCGCCTTCCTGCTCGACGAGGCGGATTTCCGAGCCCGTGCCCGCGCCTACGCCGAGGCGTTCGCCGGTGCCGACGTCTTCTACGCCGGGAAAGCGTTCCTGTGCTCGGCAGTTGCTCGCTGGGTCGCCGAGGAGGGCCTGGGGCTGGACGTGTGCAGTTCCGGCGAGCTCGCGATCGCGCTGCGCGCGGGCTTCCCCGCCGAGCGGATCGCCCTGCACGGCAACAACAAGTCCGTCGCGGAGCTGGCGATGGCCCTGGACGCGGGAGTCGGGCGCATCGTCGTCGATTCGCACGCCGAGATCGTGCGGCTGGCCGCGCTCGCCACCGAGCGCGCTGATGTGGCCACGGTGCTGATCCGGGTGACCGTCGGTGTCGAAGCGCACACCCACGAGTTCATCGCCACCGCGCACGAGGACCAGAAGTTCGGGTTCTCCCTGGCCGACGGCAGCGCGGCCGAGGCCGCCAGGCGAATCCTGATGCTGCCGAGCCTGCGACTGGCGGGCCTGCACTCCCACATCGGCAGCCAGATCTTCGACACCGCCGGCTTCGAGGTCGCCGCGCACCGCCTGGTCGCTCTGGCCGCCGCGATCCGTGACGAGCACGACGTTGAGCTGGCAGAACTCGACCTCGGTGGTGGGCTGGGCATCGCCTACACCTCCGCCGATGACCCGGCCGACGTGCACGCGACCGCGGCCGCGCTGAGTGCGATCGTGGCCAGGGAATGCGCCGCCGCGGGTCTGGCCCGGCCCCGGCTCTCGGTCGAGCCCGGCCGCGCGATCGTCGGCCCGGGAACCGTCACCCTCTACGAGGTCGGCACCGTCAAGGCGGTCACGCTCGGCTCCGGGCACGCCCGAACCTACGTCTCGATTGACGGCGGGATGAGCGACAACATCCGGACCGCCCTCTACGACGCCGTCTACACCGCCGCGCTGGTCTCGCGTTCCTCGGCGGCACCCCCGATAGTGGCGCGCCTGGTCGGCAAGCATTGCGAGAGCGGGGACATCGTGGTCCGCGACCTCTATCTGCCCGCCGATATCGCCGCCGGAGACCTGATCGCGGTGGCGGCCACCGGGGCCTACTGCCGCTCGATGGCGAGCAACTACAACGCTCTCGGGCGGCCGCCGGTCCTCGCGCTGCGCGACGGTGCGGCACGGGTGATCCTGCGCCGGGAGACCGACGAGGACCTGGCCAGGCTCGACGCCGGGTGAGCCCGCCGGCCGCGCCGTGTGCGCGAGCGGGCCTGGCCCCTGGGAGACTGACTGGCGACGGTGAGAGCAGCGGGTGCGGGTAGGACGAGGAGAAGAGGCGAGGATGGGCAGCACATTGGCCGGCCCCGTGCGGGTGGGGCTACTGGGCTGCGGCGTCGTCGGCACCGAGGTGGTGCGTCAGTTGCACAGCCAGGCCGGCGACCTCACCGCTCGGATCGGTGCCCCGCTCGAGCTGGTCGGTATTGCGGTGCGCCGCGCCGGCAAGATCGCCGAGCGCGCCCGTGAGCTGGACATCGATCCCGCGCTGTTCACGACCGAATCCACCGAATTGCTCTGCCGCGACCTTGACATCGTGATCGAGGTGATCGGCGGGATCGAGCCCGCCCGTACGCTGATCCTGTCCGCGATGGAGAACGGCGCGTCGGTGGTCACCGCGAACAAGGCGCTGCTCGCCGAGGACGGCTCGACCCTCTATGCCGCGGCCGAGAAGTACGGCGTCGACCTTTACTACGAGGCCGCGGTGGCGGGCGCCATCCCGCTGTTGCGCCCGCTGCGCGAATCGATGGTCGGGGATCGGGTCCGCCGCGTCCTGGGCATTGTCAACGGCACGACCAACTTCATCCTCTCCCGGATGACCGCGACCGGAGCCGGCTTCACCGAGGCATTGGAGGAGGCCAGCGCGCTGGGGTATGCCGAGGCCGACCCGAGTGCCGACGTCGAGGGTTTTGATGCGGCGGCCAAGGCAGCGATTCTCGCCTCGCTCGCCTTTCACAGCAGGGTGACGGCGGCGGACGTCTACCGCGAGGGCATTACCGAGGTCAGTGCCGCCGACGTCGCCAGCGCCCGGGAGATGAGCAGTGTCATCAAGTTGCTGGCGATCTGCGAGCTCTCCGACGACGGCACCAGCATCGGCGTGCGGGTGCACCCGGCGATGATTCCGCTTGCCCATCCCCTCGCCGGGGTGGGCGATGCCTTCAACGCGGTCTTCGTCGAGGCCGAGGCCGCAGGCCAGGTCATGTTCGACGGCCGCGGCGCCGGCGGTGCCCCGACGGCGAGCGCCGTGCTCGGTGACCTTGTGGCGGTGGCCCGCCACCGTGTGGTGGGCGGGCGCGGCCCGGGGGAGTCGGCCTACGCCCAGCTCGCGATCCGGCCGATGGGCGAGAGCCACACCCGGTACTACATCAGCCTCGACGTTGCGGAGAAGCCCGGTGTCCTCGCGCAGGTGGCCACGGTCTTCGCCGAGCACGGGGTCTCGATCCAGACGGTGCGTCAGCACGGACACGCCGAGGACGCCACTCTCGTCGTCGTGACCCACCGAGCCCCGGACTCGGCACTGGCCGCCACGGTTGCGCATCTGCGCCGCCTGGACGCGGTGCGGGCCGTCGCCAGTGTGATGCGCGTGGAAGGTGACCCGGCCTCATGAACACTGTGTCCACCCTGACCGGTGTCCGTACCCATCAGTGGCGAGGGGTGATCACCGAGTACCGCGACCGGTTGCCGGTCACCGACGCCACGCCGGTGATCACCCTGCGCGAGGGCGGCACGCCGCTCATTCCTGCTCCGGTGATCTCGGAGCTGGTCGGGTGCGAGGTCCATCTCAAGGTCGAGGGTGCCAACCCCACCGGGTCGTTCAAGGACCGCGGGATGACCATGGCGATCTCCAAGGCCGCCGAGCAGGGAGCAAAGGCCGTCATCTGCGCGTCCACCGGCAACACCAGTGCCTCGGCGGCCGCCTACGCCGTGCGGGCCGGCATGGTGTGCGCCGTGCTTGTCCCGCAGGGCAAGATCGCGCTGGGCAAGATGAGCCAGGCATTGGTGCACGGCTCGCGAATTCTGCAGGTGGAGGGCAATTTCGACGACTGCCTGACGTTGGCCCGCGACCTGGCCGAGCACTACCCCGTCTCGCTGGTCAACTCCGTGAACGAGTTCCGCATTCAGGGTCAGAAGAGCGCCGCTTTCGAGATCGTCGACGCACTCGGTGACGCCCCGGACATCCATGCATTGCCGGTTGGCAACGCCGGCAACATCACGGCTTACTGGATGGGTTACACCGAGTACGCCGCCGATGGCCCGGCCACGCGGCGTCCAATGATGCTGGGTTTCCAGGCGGCCGGGGCCGCCCCGTTCGTGTCCGGTGCGCCAGTGCTCAATCCGCAGACGCTGGCCACCGCGATCCGGATTGGGAACCCCGCGTCCTGGGAGCAGGCAATCGCCGCACGCGATGAATCCGGTGGCCGGATCGATGCGGTGACTGATCGTCAGATTTTGTCGGCCTACCGCCTGCTCGCCACCAGAGAGGGCGTGTTCGTCGAACCCGCCTCGGCTGCGAGCGTCGCCGGTATCTTGCAGGCGCGTGAACAGGGATGGCTCCCGCGCGGGGTGCGGATCACCGCCACCGTGACCGGCAATGGGCTCAAGGACCCGGAGTGGGCGATCGCGGGTGCTCCCGCCCCCCGCACAGTCCCCATCGACGCCGGTGTGGCTGCCGAGCACCTCGGACTGGCCTGATCAGCAGTGCCGGCGTTTCTCGACACCCCTGTCACGGTCACCGTACCCGCGACCAGTGCGAACCTCGGCCCGGGGTTCGATTCCTTCGGGCTCGCGCTGGGCCTCTATGACGAGGTGACCCTCACCGCGATCGACTCGGGTCTGCAGATCGAGGTCGAGGGCGAGGGCGCCGCGACCGCCACCCGCGGTGAGCGTCATCTGGTGGTCCGCGCGCTTCGCGCGGCCTTGGACGCGCTGGGCGGGCAACCGGCGGGCCTGCGGGTGCAGTGCCGTAACCGCATACCGCACGGGCGCGGGCTCGGGTCCTCCTCGGCGGCGATCGTCGCCGGGATCACGGCGGCGCGCGCGCTGTGCCCGGGGCGCGCCGAGCTTCTCGATCCGGCGGCGAGCCTGCGCCTGGCGACGGAGATCGAGGGCCATCCCGACAACGTCGCAGCAGCCCTGCAGGGCGGTTTCACCATTGCCTGGACGCAGGCCGACGGGCCGCGGGTCCTGCGACTGGAGCCCGCACCGGATCTGCTCCTGGTCGTCTTCGTGCCCCCCACCGAACTGTCCACCAGGCGCGCCCGCGCCCTGCTGCCCGCCACGGTTCCGCACGCCGACGCCGCCGCCAACACCGCCCGGGCGGCACTGCTCGTGCACGCCCTCACGACCCGGCCGGACCTGCTGATGGTGGCGACCGAGGACCGCCTGCACCAGGACTATCGCGGCCCGGCGATGCCCGAAAGCCTGGCGCTGGTGCGGGCGCTGCGGGCCGGCGGGGTTCCCGCCACCATCTCGGGAGCCGGACCGAGCGTGCTTGCGCTCGCGGCCCCGGACACGGTGCTCACCGCGAGTGCGATCGCGGGGGGATCCTGGCAGGTCTACCGCTTACCGGTCGACGCGGCCGGGGCGTGCGTCCTGCCGTCCTGAGCCGCCGGGGGACACCGATGGAGCGCCCGGGAACGCGCGTGGGTTCAGTGATGTTATGGTGGGGGCCGCACCAGGCGCGCCGACTCATTCAGGCGCTGGCCGTGTCGATTCCCTCCTAGAGCGTTTACCCGCCGCTGCGGTCCATGTCCAACGGCGCCATGACGGCAGGTCTTCGCTCGCATCGCGGTGCAGATTCACCTCACATCACCTCACTCCGCTTTGGCGGACCCCGGACAGCCGGGGATACTCCACACCGGCCCGTCACGGCACTGCCGCCCGGACCGGGGAAGGACACCTGTCTTGACAGACACCACCGAACTCATCGAGGCCACCAAATCCGCCGCCGCCAGTGGCCGTCGCCGCGGCAGCGGGCTGGAAGGGATGGTCCTCGCCGAGCTCCAGGCGATGGCCACAGACCTGGGCCTCACGGGCATCACCCGGATGCGCAAAGGCCAGCTCATCGAGGCCATTTCCGCCGGTAAGTCCGCTTCGACCACGAGCCCGCCCGCGCCCGCCACCCGTGCGCCGCGCACCTCGCGCCGCGCCGGCGCTCCCGCCGGTGCTCCCAGCGAGGAGCCAACGCCCTCGGTGAACGGCAGCGCCACGGTGATCGCCGATCCCCCCGTCGCGGAGTCGATCGCGTCGGCGCAGGAGGGCGCGCCGAACCAGGCGCCTGCCGAGTACCGCGAACGAGGCGAACGCCGTGAGCGCCAGCGGGAGCGGCGCGAACGCGTACCCGGCGAGCGCTTCCAGAACGACCGGCAGCAGGGCGAGCGCCAGCAGGGCGAACGCCAGCAGGGCGAACGCCAGCAGAACGAGCGCCGTCCGAACCTCGCCCCCCAGGGCCCTGCCCGTGAGCGGGCGCAGGAGGCGGTGGGCGAGGAGGATGACGACCCCGCGGGACGTGGGCGCCGTCGCGGACGGTACCGGGAGCGCAACCGCGGACGCGCAGGACGACCCGGCGGCTTCGAACCGGCCGAGCGGGAGATCACCGAGGACGATGTCCTGGTCCCCGTCGCCGGCATCCTGGACATTCACGAGAATTATGCCTTCGTGCGCACCTCCGGGTACCTGCCCGGGCCCAATGACATCTACGTCTCGCTGGCACAGGTCCGCAAGATGGGCCTGCGCAAGGGCGACGCCGTCACCGGCGCGGTGCGCCAGCCCGCCGAAGGTGAGCGCAGAGAGAAGTTCAACGCGCTGATCCGCCTCGACACGATCAACGGCATGGATCCGGAGTCGGCACGCGAGCGCACGGACTTCACCAAGCTCATCCCGCTCTACCCGCAGGAGCGGCTGCGCCTCGAGCACGACGCCGCCCAGCTGACCACCCGGGTCATCGACCTGGTCGCCCCGCTGGGCAAGGGCCAGCGCGGACTGATCGTCTCCCCACCCCAGGCCGGCAAGACGATGGTGCTGCAGGCGATCGCCAACGCGATCACCCGCAACAATCCCGAGGCCCACCTGATGGTCGTGCTCGTCGACGAGCGTCCGGAGGAGGTCACCGACATGCAGCGTTCGGTCAAGGGTGAGGTGATTGCCTCCACCTTCGACCGACCGGCCGAGGACCACACGATCATCGCCGAGCTCGCGATCGAACGGGCCAAGCGTCTGGTCGAGCTCGGCCATGACGTCGTCATCCTGCTGGACTCGATCACGCGCTTGGGCCGCGCCTACAACCTGGCCGCTCCGGCGTCGGGACGCATCCTGTCCGGTGGGGTGGACTCTACGGCCCTGTACCCGCCCAAGCGCTTCTTCGGCGCCGCGCGCAACATCGAAGGCGGCGGCTCGCTGACGATCCTGGCCACCGCCCTGGTCGAGACCGGCTCGCGGATGGACGAGGTCATCTTCGAGGAGTTCAAGGGCACCGGGAACATGGAACTCAAGCTCGATCGCAAGCTCGCCGACAAGCGGATCTTCCCCGCTGTTGACATCGACGCCTCGGGCACCCGCAAGGAAGAGATCCTCATGAGCAAGGAGGAGCTGGCCATCATCTGGAAGCTCCGCCGCGTGATGTCGGCCCTGGACGATCAGCAGGCCATCGAGTTGCTGCTCGACCGGCTCAAGAAATCCCGCAGCAACATCGAGTTCCTGATGAACGTGCAGAAGACCTCCCCGGGCCCCGAGGGCGAGGAGTGAGCTCGAAGGCATGACACACTGGTGCGCTGGTACCGGTTCACGCCGTGGCGCCCGCCGCGACGACCCGGAACCGTTGATGAACTCCGAGGAGCACTGCCGTGAAGCCCGAGATCCACCCTGCGTACGTCAAGACCGAGGTCGTCTGCACCTGCGGCTCGACCTTCCTCACCCGCAGCACCGCGAAGAACGGCAGTATCCACGCCGACGTCTGCTCGCAGTGCCACCCCTTCTACACGGGCAAGCAGAAAATCCTGGACACCGGCGGCCGGGTTGCGCGGTTTGAACAGCGCTTCGGCAAGAAGTCTGCCGCTTCCCAGTAGCTCCACCGACGCCGCCGTGTGACCGCCAGGTCGCGCGGCGGCGTTGTTGTGTAGGGCTACCCAGGTAGGGATTGGAGTTCGCGATGCTCGACGTCATGAGCGCGCTGCTGGCCGAGCACGCCGAACTCGAGCGTGCGATGGCGGACCCGGCGGCCCACAACGATCCGGTGGCCGCGCGGCGAATGGGGCGCCGCTACGCCGAACTGAGTCCGATCGTGACCGCACACCACGACTGGGTCGCCGCGAGCGAGGACGTCGCGGCGGCGATCGAACTGGGCACAGAAGACCCCTCGTTCCGTGCCGAGCTCCCGGGGTTGGAGGCTGTTCGCGATGGGCTCGCGGAGCGGATGCGCGATCTGCTGTTACCCCGCGATCGCAACGACGCCAAGGACGTCATCGTCGAGATCAAGGCGGGCGAGGGTGGTCAGGAATCGGCCCTGTTCGCCGGTGATCTGCTGCGCATGTACCTGCGCTACGCCGAGCGTCGTGGGTGGCGGACCGAGGTGCTCGACGCGATGGAGTCCGAGCTCGGCGGCTACAAGGACGTCGCGCTCGCGGTGAAGTCTCGGGCCGGCGCCGCGCAGGGAGTCTGGGCGCGCCTGAAGTACGAGGGCGGCGTGCACCGCGTCCAGCGGGTCCCGGTCACGGAGTCCCAGGGCCGAATCCACACCTCGGCGGCCGGCGTGCTGGTGCTGCCCGAGGCGGAGGACGTCGAGGTCGAGATCAATCCGAGCGACCTGCGAGTGGACGTGTTCCGCTCCTCGGGGCCTGGCGGACAGAGCGTGAACACCACCGACTCCGCGGTGCGGCTCACCCACCTCCCCACCGGCATCGTGGTGTCGTGCCAGAACGAGAAGAGCCAGCTGCAGAACAAGGAACAGGCGATGCGCATCCTGCGGGCGCGCCTGCTCGTCGCGGCGCAGTCCGAGGCCGACCGGGAGGCCGGTGACCTGCGCAAGAGCCAGGTCCGCACGGTCGACCGCTCCGAACGGATCCGGACCTACAACTATGCGGAGAACCGGATCTCCGATCACCGGGTCAACTTCAAGGCCTACAACCTTGACCAGGTACTCGACGGTGACCTGGACGCCGTGATCGAGGCCTGCGTGAGCGCGGATAACGACGCCAAGATGGGCACCGGGGTGTGAGCGAGGGTCACATCGATCTAGGCGCGGCGATTCGCGAAGCCGAGACACTGCTGAGCGCGGCCGGTGTGGCCTCGGCTCGCCATGATGCGGAGGAGTTGGCGGCCTTCGTGCTCGGTATCGAACGCCGTGACCTGGTCCGTTTCAGGAGCCTGGACGAAAAGCGGTACGCCCTCGTCGTCCTCGAGCGTGCGAGGCGTCGACCGCTTCAGCATCTGACGGGCCGAGCGTACTTCCGCCACACCAGTGTCGCGGTCGGTCCAGGAGTTTTCATCCCGCGACCCGAAACTGAAGTGATGGTCGGTCAGGTCATCGAGTGGTGCCGCGGGATGGACCGGCCCGCGCGTGTGGTCGACCTGTGCACCGGTTCTGGGGTGATCGCACTCGCCATCGCCCAGGAGGTGCCAACCGCGGTGATCGACGCCGTGGAGCTCGACCCGCATGCCTTCGCGTGGGCGGAGCGCAACCTCGTGGGAACCTCCGTCGGTGTCCACCTTGGCGACGCTGCGAGCGCGTGTGGAGACCTCGACGGCGATGTCGACATCGTGGTCGCCAACCCGCCCTACATCCCGATGGATGCCTGGGAGTCGGTCGCTGTGGAGGCGCGTGATCACGATCCGCCCGCCGCGCTCTGGGGCGGGGGCCACGACGGCCTCGATCTGATCCGGGTTATCGAACGCACGGCGGCTCGCCTGTTGCGCCCTGGCGGGCGGGTAGCGGTTGAGCACGCCGATGCGCAGGGGACCACCGCACCTGCAGTGTTCGCGGCGAGGGGGGAGTGGCGCGCGGTGAACGACCGCACCGATTTGGCCGGCCGGGACCGGTACCTCACCGCCGTTCGTGCCGGTGGCGCAACGTGAGCTTGATCCGCTATCTCTACGTGAGGTCAATGCACTCTGTGGGTGAACCTGGTTGGCGCGCCATGGGCGCTCGGGCCTAGTTTGTGCCCTTGCACGTATGTGGGGGAACTTGAGGAAAGGGTTTGGCCTCGATGCCGCGGACCTTCGACTGTGCCGACCCGGACGCCCGTAAGGCGGGCCTGACCGCGGCGGGGGAGGCCATCACCTCGGGAGACCTGGTGATCCTGCCGACCGACACCGTTTACGGATTGGGCGCGGACGCCTTCACCCCCGCGGCCGTGGAATCTCTGCTCAAGGCCAAGGGGCGCGGGCGGGACATGCCGGTGCCGGTGCTCATCGGGTCCACCCAGACCCTCGACGGTCTCGCGGCCTCGCTCAGCGACACCGCACGTGATCTGGTGTCCGCGTTCTGGCCGGGTGGGCTGACGCTGGTGTGCCTGCAGCAACCCTCGCTGCGCTGGGATCTGGGCGATTCCCGCGGAACCGTCGCGGTGCGGATGCCGTTGCACCCGGTCGCCCTGGAATTGTTGCGGGCGACCGGTCCGATGGCGGTCAGCAGCGCCAACCGCTCGGGGAACCCAGCAGCCGTCGACGCCGAGCAGGCCATCAAAGAACTCGGCGGATCCGTGGCGGTAGTCCTCGATGCGGGACCCACCGCCGGCGACGTCCCGTCCACCATCGTCGATGTGACGTCCTCGCTTGTGCGCGTGCTGCGGGTCGGCGCGGTGTCGCTGGAGGACCTGCGTTCGGTGGTGCCGGACATCGAGGAAGCGGTATGAGTGGGTCGCGCTTCAGCGTTCTGTTCGTCTCCACCGGCAACGTCTGCCGGTCCCCGCTGGCTGAGCGACTGCTGCGCCACGAGCTGACGCAGGTGGGAGGTTCACCCCTGGAGTGGTTGCGCTGCGAAAGCGCAGGAATCTGGGGCCACGAGGGAGCCCCGATGGAGGCGAACTCCGCCAGGGTGCTGATCGAGCTGGGAGCTGACCCCGAGGGCTTCGTGGCCCGCGAACTCTCTGCGCTTCAGGTGCGCCTGGCCGATCTCATTATCGTCGCGGGCCGCGAGCATCGCGAGCAGGTGAGGTTGCTGGATCCCGGTGCCGCGGGGCGCACCTTCGCCCTGAAGGAGTTCGTCCGGCTCGCGCAGCCGGGTGCTGGGGGGGCGCCGGTTGTCCCGCAGGCCGGGCCCGTCGCGGACCCCGGCGCTCGCGCCCGGGCCCTGGTGGCTGCAGCGTCGATCGCGCGCGCGCCGGCAGCGGGGCTCGACCCCGCCCAGCACAGCGCCCACCACAGCGCCGACCACATCGCCGACCCCTACGGCGCCCCCCTGCACGTCTTCCGGCTGTGCGCGCGAACCATCGCCTGCTCCGTCGGCGAGCTCGTCGCCGCGCTGACGGGGGTTCGGCCCCGAGAATCCGGTCGGGCTCATCAGGCTGTGGGTTAGTCCGCGTGCGTGAGTACCTGCTCACCCTGCTGGTCGCGGCCGCCGCGACCTACCTGAGCACCGGGGCGGTACGGCGCAGCGCGGTCACCTTCGGGGTGCTGACCGAGGTGCGGGACCGGGATGTGCACGCGGTTCCCACGCCTCGCCTGGGCGGGGTGGCCATGCTGCTGGGGCTGGCGGCCGGCCTGGTGGTGGCTGCCGAACTGCCGTTCCTGTCCCGGGAACTGTTCGCGAACTCCCGCGACCCCTGGGCGCTGTTGGCCGGTGCGGCGATCATCTGCGCGCTGGGGGTCATCGACGACATCTGGGGTCTGGACGCGCTCACCAAGTTCACCGGGCAGGTCTTCGCCGCCAGTGTGATGGTCGTCATGGGCATCCAGATGACCTATCTGCCGATGCCCGGCACCACGGTGGTGTTGGACGCCACCTCCGGCTTCGTGCTCAGCGTCCTGATCGTGGTGGCCACGATCAACGCAGTGAACTTCGTCGACGGCCTCGACGGGTTGCTCGCCGGGATCGCATTGACGGCTGCGCTGGCGTTCTTCTCCTACACCTACCTGCTCTCCGTCGAGCAGGGCTTCGACCGGGCGATCTCGCCCTCGCTGTTCTCGGCGCTGTTGGCCGGGATCTGCCTGGGCTTTTTGCCCCACAACTTCTACCCGGCGCGGATCTTCATGGGGGACTCAGGCTCGATGCTGATCGGGCTGGTGTTGGCGGCCTCGACGGTGAGCTTCGCCGGTCAGATCGACTTCGGCGCGGTGGACTCGGAGAATCTGTCACCGGCCCTGCTCCCGCTGCTGCTGCCGTTTGCGGCCATCGCGGCACCGTTTCTGGACCTGGTCCTGGCGATCATCCGGCGGACCCGGTCAGGGCGCTCACCGTTCTCGCCCGACAAGCAACATCTGCACCATCGGTTACTGGAGATCGGGCACTCCCACCGCCGAGCGGTGCTGATCATGTACTTCTGGTCGGCCCTGATCGCCTTCGGCGTGGTCGGACTGTCCCTGGTCTCCGCCACTGGCTGGGCACTGGCCGCCGTCGGCGTGCTGGTCGTCATCGGAGTACTGCTCCTACGCCTGCCGGTGGCTCGCGGGGTGTGACCGGAGTCGCCCAACCCCAGGTCAGGGCAAGCGGCGAACGGGTGATAGTTTTCTGTCCGGACGGACGCCTAGCCCCGGTCGGCGCCCGTCCGTGCGGTGTCCGGAAGGAGGCGACGTGGCCTCCGAAAACGAACCTCAAGACGAACGTACGGTCCTTGCGACGGCGCTTGCGCTGGCGGGGATCGGGATGCAGAACGCGGTCGCTGCGGTCGGCGGATGCGCCCTCGGGTGGCTCGCAGATTCTCAGCTAGATACAACCCCGGTTTTCATCCTGCTCGGACTCGTCCTGGGTCTCGCGTGCGGAATTCTCATCACCTGGCGAGAAGTCCGGACCTACCTCGGCTCCGCGCCTTCGTGAGGAAGAACCGTGAGCCAAACATTCGCAGACGAGGAGGTGAGGCGAGGATGGAACGCATCGGGTTGATGAGGGCAAGTACGAGCTACCGGTTCTCCGTCCGCTTCGCCATCATCCTCGGAGTCCTCGGCTTCACCTTCTGCGCCCTCGTCGACGAGTTGGCCATCGGGATCTTCATCTGCATCGGACTCGCGCTCGGCTGGCTCAACACGGCGATGATCGTGCGCGCAACGGCCCGATTCGCCGAATCCGGCGAGGCGAGCAAGAAGGGCTACATCGGCGGGGTCTTCCAGCGCCTGGCGCTGATCACCGCAATCGCGATGGTGATCATGCTCGCCTACCAGCCCGAGGGTCTCGCGGTGCTGTTCGGCATCGCCTTCTTCCAGTTCACGATCATCGGCAGCAGTGCCGGGGTCCTTTTCCGTGAGGTGCGCCAAGGATGATCACGGCATTCAGCCCCCGAATGCAGGACGTGGTCCTCGCCGCAGAGATCGAGGTCGGCAAGCACCACAAGGTCACCATCGGCGGCGTCGAGCTGCACATCGACACGATTGCCACCACCTGCATTGCCGGTGCGATCGTGATCGGGCTGGGCCTGTGGCTGCGTAACACCGTGACCAGCGGCGTCCCCAGCAAGATTCAGCTGCTCTGGGAGTCCGTGGTCGGCTGGGTGCAGGGGGAGGTCAACAACGCGCTGGGCAAGACGGCACCGTTCGTGGTGCCGCTCGCGGTGACGTTGTTCTTCTTCATCCTGTTCTGCAACTGGGTCGCGATCCTGCCGGCCCACGAGTACCTGCCGCCCGCGACCTCGGACGTCAACCTGACCTACGCGATGGCCTTGGTCGTCATCGTCTGGGTGCACGTCAACGGCATCCGGCAAAATGGCGCCTCGTACTTCAACCACTTCGCCCAGCCGTACAAGGCGCTCGTGCCGCTGAACATCATCGAAGAGCTCGTCAAGCCGTTCACGCTGGCACTGCGGCTCTTCGGCAACATCTTCTCCGGTGGAATCATGATCGCGCTGATCGGACTCCTGCCGGTCTACCTCGCGCCGCCCGCCTTCAACGCCGTGTGGAAGATCTTCGACCTCGGCATCGGCCTGATCCAGGCGTTCATCTTCGCGCTGCTGACGATCCTGTACTTCGGTATGGCAGCTGCCGGTCACGGCGACCATGACGAGCACGCACACCACGACGACGACGCCCACGGCGGCAAGGACGACGCCAAGGAACTCGCGCACGCCTGATGACTTCCGGATCTCCCGGGAATTCGCACCACAGCGACTGACAACACAGGGCTTGACAACACAGGGCTTGACAACACAGGGCTTGAAAACACGGAGCCTGACCTAGAAGAGATAAGGAATCGCAGACATGGCAGCAGATCCCGCGCTCGTTGAGTCGATCAAGGTCGCCGGCGGTCTCGTCGGTGGTGGCCTCGCACTCGGCGGCGGCGCCATCGGCGCG
>JBQTII010000031.1:0-14845 GCA_052388275.1 Sporichthyaceae bacterium
TGCGTCCGCCTAACTGGTCGCTATAGCAGCCAGTTGGGCGGACGCAACGCGCTAGGAAACTCACCGCCGCATTCTCCCGCTCCCGGCACGCGCTGCCTCCCAACCGGTCCGTCCGCGGTCGTCCGAAGCGTGCGCTACCGCCCACGTTCACCTGGCCGTCCGCCGGGTTTGTACGGTGACCCAGCCGAGGAAAGGGACGACATGAGCAACGGCCGGGCCGCCAACGGGGTCTCGGACCTCTTCGACCCCGACGCCTGGAAGGCGGTTGCGGGCTTCGACTTCGTCGACATTACGTATCACCGGGCCGTCGGCTCGGGCACAGTGCGCATCGCCTTCGACCGCCCGGACATCCGTAACGCCTTCCGCCCGGGAACCGTCGACGAGCTGTACCGGGCCCTGGATCACGCGCGGATGAGCAGCGACGTCGGCGCGGTTCTGCTCACCGGCAACGGTCCGTCGGGCCGCGACGGGGTCTGGTCGTTCTGCTCCGGCGGCGATCAGCGGATCCGGGGGCGGACCGGATACCAGTACGCCGCCGGCGAGACCGCCGACACCGTCGATCCCGCGCGCGCCGGGCGGCTGCACATCCTGGAGGTGCAGCGCCTGATCCGGATGATGCCCAAGATCGTGATCGCGGTGATCCCCGGCTGGGCCGCCGGCGGCGGGCACTCGCTCTACGTCACCGCGGACCTGGCGATCGCCTCCCGCGAACATGCCCGCTTCAAGCAGACCGACGCCGACGTCGGCAGCTTCGACGGGGGGTTCGGCTCGGCCTACCTCGCCCGCCAGGTGGGACAGAAGTTCGCCCGCGAGATCTTCTTCCTCGGCCAGGAGTACTCCGCCCAGGACGCGTACCGGATGGGCGCGGTGAACCGCGTCGTCCCGCACGCCGACCTCGAGGCGGAGGCGCTGCGCTGGGCAACGATCATCAACGCCAAGTCCCCCACCGCGCAGCGCATGCTCAAGTACTCGTTCAACCTGATCGACGACGGACTGGTCGGCCAGCAGGTCTTCGCTGGTGAGGCGACTCGCCTGGCCTACATGACCGACGAGGCCGTCGAGGGGCGCGACTCGTTTCTCGAGAAGCGCGCCCCGGACTGGACGCCTTACCCCTGGTATTTCTGAGCGAGTGATCCCGCGAATGCCCGGCGAACTCCCACGTGCTCCGCTCCCACGCTCATGAATGAGCGCGGACGCACGACACGCCGGGCGGAGGTACCCGAAACCGCGTCCCAGCGTATGAAAGGGCCCCCGCAGCTCATGAATGAGCGCAGAGGCGCGACACGCCGGGCGGGAGAACCCGAAACCGCGTCCCAGCGCATGAAAGGGCCCCCGCAGCTCATTCATGAGCGCAGAGGCGCGACACGCCGGGCGGGAGAACCCGAAACCGCGTCCCAGCGTATGAAAGGGCCCCCGCAGCTCATGAATGAGCGTGGTGACGGCCCCGTACCGGGAACCGCGCAACGGCACGGGAGGGCGGGCCCGTGACGGGCGGACACGACCTGGTGCCGGTCGTGGTCGCCCCGGGCAGTGCGGTGATCCCGGGGTTGGCTGCGGCCCTCGACGGCAGCGGGCCGGCGCTGCTGCTGGTGCCACCCGGCCCCGAGGGCGAACGGGTCGTCGGCGCGCTCGCCCCGTTGGCGTCCCGCGGGGTGCCGGCCGACACCGCGGTGGTAGTCGCGACGTCCGGGTCGACCGGAGCACCCAAGGGCGTGCGCCTCGTCGCGAAGGCGCTGCGGTATTCGGCGCGGGCCACTCACGATCACCTCGGCGGCCCGGGGCAATGGCTGATCGCGATGTCGCCGACACGGGTCGCCGGGCTACAGGCAGTGATCCGCTCCCAGGTGGCCGGCGTGGGCGCCGTCGCCGTCGACACGTCGGCCGGCTTCACTCCCGGCGCGTTCACGGCCGCGCTCGCGCGCCTGGAGCCCGGCGTGCGCCACTACACCTCGATGGTCCCGGCGCAGCTGATTCGGCTGCTCGACCCCGGCGGCGAGCTGGACATCTTCGACGCGATCCTGCTCGGTGGCGGCCCCATCCCCGAAGGACTGGTGGAGCGCGCAGCCGCGGCCGGCGCGCGGACGGTACGCACGTACGGCATGACGGAGACCTGCGGGGGTTGCGTCTACGAGGGCGTCCCACTGCCGCACGTCCAGGTCTGGATCGACGACGCCGGGCTCATCCGGATCAACGGCCCAGTGCTCGCGAAGGGCTACCTCGGATCGAGGCCGGCACCCGCGCACGCACCCGGACCCGGCTTCGTCGGCGAGAGCTTCGCCAGTACAGACCTGGGCGTCCTCGACGGCGACGGCGTCCTGACGGTGCTCGGCCGCGCGGACGACGTCATCGTCAGCGGCGGGGTGAATGTGCCGGCGCAGGCCGTCGAACAGGTGCTCGCGGCGCACCCCGGGGTGCGGGAAGTTGCCGTCGTCGGCCGCCCGGATCCGACGTGGGGCGCCGTGGTGGTCGCCGTCGTGGTCGCCGTCGCCCCGGTGACGTTGGCCGAGCTCCGCGAGCTGGCCACCGCACGCCTGGGCGCCGCTTACGTCCCGCGCGCCCTGCACCTGGTCAACGCGCTGCCCACCGTGCCCAGCGGCAAGCTCGACCGCGTCGCCCTTCGCCGACTTGTCAACGACGACGGGGGACCGTGACGGCGTTTTTCCCGTAAGGGATGTCGGCCCTTACGGCCGGGGTTATCCACTACGGAGCGATCCAGCAACCGCCGGGCCGGCCCCTGTCTGCTACCCCCACGACCAGTTCCGGGCGCACATTGTGGTCGTGGGGGTAGCAAAGAGCGCGCGGTGCCCGGGTCGGTGGCCCGCACCCGGGAGCTGGACTGCCGACGAACCGTACTTTCCGGAAAAGCGGGACAACTGCGGCACGGCCGTACTAGCGTCGCGTCGATCTTCGGGCAGGGGCCCGAAGGCAGCCGGCCGGGGGGTCACCATGAAGCGTCGTCGTCGTCATTGCCTCGCATTGCTCATCACCGCTGCCATCGCCACCGGGC
This sequence comes from Sporichthyaceae bacterium, assembly GCA_052388275.1. Classification (GTDB taxonomy): domain Bacteria; phylum Actinomycetota; class Actinomycetes; order Sporichthyales; family Sporichthyaceae; genus JBQTII01. The sequence continues at coordinate 3,008 of JBQTII010000031.1, forward strand.
TCCCACATTGAGCGCGCAGGGCGCCAGCGCTGGGCCCGCGCTCACCGCAGCCGCCCTCGTGCGGTTCCCGACCTTCGCTTCGCTCGCGGACAGCACCGCCCTGACCTCGCCGGTGGTGCTCGCGGGGCGCCTGCGTGACCTCGGCGCCAAACCCGTCGCCGGCGCCGTTGTCCTGGTCGCCGCCTGGCCCTCCCCGCAACAGCTCGCCGCGCTCGGCCCTGGAGGAAATTTCGACGTCGTTCCCGTGGCCCGGACCACCAGCGGACGCGACGGTTCCTACCAGCTGCGCTCGGTCCTGACCCCCGTGCTCGCGGCGCTGGCGGGCAAGGACGGCCTCGACATCGAGATCAACGTCTTCCACTCCGGGCGCCACTTCGTGTATCTCTCACAGGTGCGCATCAACCCCCTCGACCGCAGCTGGGGCGGCGCGCTGCTCGCCGGCACCGTCGCCCCCGCCCTGTCCGGGCGCACCGGCGACCCCAACGCCCTGGACATCGCGCTGGACCCGGCCCTGGGCGAACCGCTGAACACCCGGGCGCACACCAGCTCCTGGCCCCCGCCGACCAGCCCCGGCGAGGAAGCATTCGATAAGCGGGAAAAACTCGCCGGCCACGGCTGCACCTCCTACCGGCTCCTCGATAAGCCCAAGCGGGCCATGACCACCGTCGCTACCGGCGTCGTACGCAACGGCCCCCAGATGGCCATCACCTACAGTTCCGGCGCCGAAACCACCGTCAGTACCGGCTTCAGCTTCGACCACGGCGCCTCGTTCTCCATCAACGGCAGCCGGAGCCGATCGTCTAGTTTCACCGCGAACTTCGTCCCCGCCAAGGCGAAGGCGGGCAAGGTGGTGGCGAAGGAATACCGCGTTCAGTTCTTGCACTACACCTCTCGCCGGGTCTGCCGCGGCGACAACTTCGACGACTACCGAGTCCACTACGTCACCAGCCCCGGACGCTCCACCCGGGGGGTCGACCACATCGCCTCGCGGTACCCCTCGTGGGAATGTTTACCCGGTGACCCGCGAATCGCTCCCGGCATTGCGACTTCGGTCGAGACAGACAAGGAGAGCGCGGCCACTTACGGCGCCGCGTTCGGGTTTTCTCCCCTCGGAGGTTCGATATTCGAGGGTCGGGCTCAGAGTGGATACAGCGAATTGGTAAAGGTCCTTTTCACCTTTGCCGACCCCGAACGAGGAAAATGGTGCGGCAACAGCGGCGATCCTGGCGCCGGAGGACAGCGCCTCATGGCGTTCGAGGTTGCTGCCCGATGACCACCGCCACCTGGGACGAACGTATCGCCGAAGCCGTCCGGCGATCCTCCTGGCGACTTCGTTTCGGGGTTCTTACACTCATATCGGTCATCGTTGTCAGCGGCGTCGCCGGCGCGTCGTGGTGGTCGGAAAAGGTGGGCGACCTGACTCCGCAGCGACCGCGGATCACTTATATCGGAGTCGTCGTCACCAAGAATGCGGAGTTCAGCATCGGGCTCATGAACCTGAACCATCCAGGAAAGAACCTCACAGTCCTGAAGGTAGAGGCTCTCACCTCACCGAACGTCGAATTCCTGGGTGCTTTCACGGTCTGGCCACGTGATGCGCCGGAGAACAAAGTTGGTGCTCAGCCCGGATTTCCACCGAAGACTGTGGAATCTTTTCACAGCATCGACGAACGAGTTCCAGCCAGCGAAACCGCTGTGATCCTGCCCGGGTACTCCGAAACGCCACCCCCGCTCGAGGTGGCCGCAGGATTTCGCCTTGCGTCCGGAGACGTCGGCGCCGTGAACGGAATTCGGGTCACCTACCGGGTCGGGAACGAGTCGATGAGCGAGGTCTTCCGCTACGCCGCCATTGTGTGCATTCCTGACTGCAAGAAGCGTGCTGACTGGAGCGAGGATGACTTCAGTGAACGCACCCTGCGTCGCTTCAACCTGCTGCCCGACGACGCCTAAAACTGACTTAGCGTCAGTCCGCCGGCGTTCCCCGCGGGCCGGGCGCAGCCTCGGTCTCCGCGGATAAGCACCCGGCAATGAAGGATGCGGCGCCCCCGAAGCCCCGGGAACACACAGAAGTTTGGGAACGAGAGACTGCGGGCATGGCGACGGCGGGGCAGTGGCTGGCGGGGGCGCGCCCGAAGACGCTCCCGGCCGCACTAGCGCCGGTGGCGGTGGGGACCGGGGTCGCGGTCGAGGCGGATTCGGCGAACTGGTGGAAGGCGCTGCTGGCGCTGGTCGTCTCGCTCGCGATGCAGATCGGGGTCAACTACGCCAACGACTACTCCGACGGGATCCGCGGGACCGACGATTACCGGGTCGGCCCGATGCGCCTAGTGGGCTCGAAGATCGCGCCGCCGAGGCAGGTCAAGATCGCCGCGTTGAGTACGTTCGGGGTCGGGGCCCTCGCCGGGTTCGTGCTGGCCGCCACCACCTCGTGGTGGCTCCTGGTGATCGGTGGTGCGGCGATCGCCGCAGGCTGGGGCTACACCGGTGGGAAGAACCCCTACGGCTACCGGGGTCTGGGCGAAGTGTCGGTGTTCGTGTTCTTCGGCCTGGTGGCGGTGCTGGGCACCGCCTACGTCCAAACCGAGGAGGTCAGCGCGATCGCGGTCACGGCGAGTGTTCCCGTCGGCGCCTTGGCCTGCGCGTTGCTGGTCGTGAACAACCTGCGCGATGCCCCCACCGACGCCGGTGTCGGCAAACGGACGTTGGCGGTCCGCCTCGGGGACTCCCGCACCAGGGCTCTCTACATCGCCCTGATCCTGGCGCCCTTCGGTTTCGCCGCTGGCTTGGCCATCGCGCATCCCCCGGTGCTGATTGCCCTGCTCGCCCTACCTCTCGCCCTACCCGGCGTACACGCGGTGCGCGCCGGCGCGCAGGGCCGGGGGCTCATCGACGTGCTGGTGGGCACCGGACGGACCCAGCTCGCCTACGGCCTGCTGCTCGCCGTGGGCTTGGCACTGCCAAGGTGAGTCGGTGCCGGCGGATTACTGATTCTCGCCGTTGCCGCCGCCGCCACCCTCGCCGCCGTCGCCCTCTTCACCCGGAAGCGGCTCGATGGTCTGGTCCGGCTTCGGCTCCTCGGTCGGCTCCTCGGTCGGCTCCTCGGTCGGCTCGTCGGTCGGCTCGTCGGTCGGCTCGTCGGACTCCGATTCATCGTCGTCCGCGGGCGGTGTGAACGGCCCTCCGCCGGTCGCGTCGCAGCCCTTCTTGCCCTTGCGGTCGGGACGACACGGCTCGATCCCTGCGGGCGGAGGGGTCGGCGCCGGTTTGGGCGCCACAATGGGCGTGCTCGGGATCGGGGTTGACTCGGTCGCGGGTTGCGTGGTCTCGACCGGCTCGGACGTCTGGTCAGCGACGCCGTACCCGTCGACCACGATGCCCTCGTTCTCCTGCGCCTGCCGCGCCAGCTCCTCGGCGACCAGCTCATAGGCCGGGCGAGTGGGCACCGCGGACTGCGGGGCGGGGAACGGGGACTGGATCGGCGGCAGCGACACGCCCAGCACCTCAGCGGTGGGGTTGACGACCGTGGAGGTAGCGCCAGAGTCAACGACCGTCACCGCATACACCACGACACCGGCCGGGGCCGCAGCGAACAGCACGGCAGCCGAGGTCATCGCCGCCAGGCGCCGACGACGCGACATCTGCCAGAAACGCGTGCGGCGAGCCGCCCGGAACTGGTACCAGCTCGCCTTCTTCGCGTGCCAGCGAGCCGCCACGCGGTACCACCACATCGGCGTCTGCATCGTCCTGCCCCTTTCCTGCACGAGACCTGGAGACCTCGCACCCCGTCAACTCAGACGGGACCCCGAACCAGACGGTTCCACCCAGCATCGGCAGGCCGAGCCGGAATGTCCGATACGTACCATCTGTCAGCCCTCAACCGTGCGTTCCACCAGCGAAGGCGTCCCTTGTTGGCGGATCTCCGGCTCGTCGCCGGCTGCCGGGTCGGCCGGATCGCCCGCGGCGATGGGTACCTCACGCTCCTTGTTGCGCTCGTCCTTGGGGCGCTCGTCCTTCTTGCCGTCGCCGTGAGGGCGGTCATCTCCCTTGTCCACGGGCTTCGCCGGGGCAGGCGGTGCAGGCGGCAGAGGTCGCGGAGCAGGGACGATGGCGGCGCGGCGCGGTGGCTGAGCAGGCGTGCGCGCAGGCCGTTTCTCCGCCTTGGAGACCACTGCCCCCGAGGTTGAACCCTTCTCGCGCGGGCCCACGGCCCGCTGCGGTGCGAGGAGCGCGGTGCGTTCCGAGGTGCCAGCCGCCGGTACCTGCCGGACCACATCGGCCCCCGCGGTGCGTTCCGTCGACACCGACGGTGCAGTCCCCCCGCTCACCGCCGCCAGCACCGCGGCCCCGGGCACTACGACCGCGACGACGACACCGAGCGCGAGCGCCTGAAGGCGCCGCGGCCCATGACGCAGCGCTTGCCCCCACAGCCGGACCTCCAGCGCCAGCTGAGCCACGCCATCGCGAACCGCCATCTGCCGGCCCTCCCCAGATCTCGCGGCCGCGACGCTCCCCGCGCGCGGACCGCAGCCAGCCTAGGACGGCTCTGGCCGCCTGCCCATGACCTGCATCCCTGCGCTGCCCGGAGTGCACCTGAAGGTGCCAAATGTCTACTCGGACGCGGGTGAATCCGGTCGCCGCGCGCGGCGCTCCGCGTCCTCGAGGGCCGCGTCCTCGGCGGCCGCGCCAGAGTCCAGGCGCGCGTTGAGTCGGCTCAGCCGCGACGCCAGCGAACCCGCCATGGCAGAGCGGGGACCCGCCAGCAGGAAGTAGCTCAGAATCCCGGAGACGATCGCCGCCGCCGCCAGCACCACGATGGGCGAGGCTCCCCGCAGGACGGCGGACAGGAAGATCAGCGTCCCGGCGAACAGGGCGAGGCGGCGCACCGAGTAGGACACCGAGGGCGAGATACGCACGCGCAAGTCAAACATGCCCGGTCCCGCGGTCGATCCCGTGGGGAGCAGCCGAACCCCGACGGCGGCGATCAGAGGCGACTAAGCTGACCTACACGTCCGGATCAGAGAGGTGTCATGCGAGTGTGGTTAGCGGCCATCGGGACCCTCATCACGGTGTGGGCACTCGTGGAGGTCATTCAGGCCGACCCGTCCCAGGTTCGCCGGTTACCCAAATGGGCCTGGGTGGTGGCCATCGTCCTGACCTGGCCGATCGCGATCGGTTCGGTGGCCTGGTTCTGGCTCGGCCGACCGAAGGTCACCGCCAGCACGCCCGGAGCGCGCGGCCCTCGAAGAGGAACGGGCATGAACCTGCCGATGCGGCGCCGCTATGTGGCCCGCCCGGCCCCTGACGACGATCCTGAGTTCCTGGGCAAACTCAACGCCGAAGCCGAGCGCGACAAACTGCTGCGCCGCATGCAGGATGACCTGGAATCCCGCAAGCCCGCAGACCCCGACGACCCCGACGCCCCCCGCGCCTGACTGCAGGTAGTCGCCCGCCGGGCGCCGTCAGGTGCCTGCGTAGGAATGCATCCCGGTCACTACCAGATTCACCACGAAGTAGTTGAACAGGAACGTCGAAAATCCGACCAGGGCAACGACTGCCGCCCGGCGGCCTTTCCATCCGGCGGTCGCACGGGCGTGCAGGTAGGCCGCGTAGACCACCCAGGTGATGAAGGCCCAGGTCTCCTTGGGGTCCCAGCCCCAGTACCGGCCCCAGGCGTTCTCGGCCCAAATAGCTCCGGCGATGACCGCGAAGGTCCACAACGGGAACACGAAGGCGTGGACGCGGTAGGCCATCCGGTCCAGGGTGTCCGCGGCCGGCAACCGGGTCGGCGCGGTGGATCCGGTGCGCTCGGCCCGCTCGCGGACGAGGTAGAGGACGCTCAGCGCCGCGCCGACGGTGAAGGCACCGGCCGAGATGACGGCCGCGACCACGTGGATGGCCAGCCAGTAGGACTGCAGCGCCGGCTGGAGCTGCTCGGCCTCGGTGTAGAGCACCGTGACGGCGAGGCCGAGGGTCAGCAGGACGGGGGTGACGACGAAGACACCGAGCCAGCGAACGTCATAGCGGCGGGACAGCGCCAGGAACACACCCATCGCGGCCAGGGCGGATGCCGTCGAGAACTCGTACATGTTGCCCCAGGGCACCCGCTCGGTGGCGACCCCGCGAGCGGCGACACCGACCACGTGCAGTGCGAACGCCAGCACCGCGAGGGAGAACCCGATACGGCCGAAACGCGCGGCGCGCCCGGCCGTGCTCTGCGCCGCCGGCGGCGACTGGCTCGCTGCCAAAGCCCCGGCCCCGACGAGCACCGGCACCGGCGCGGCGGTCGCGGCGAACCGCCCGCGGCTACCGAAGGCCCACTCGGCCGCCATGGCCACCATGGCGAAGCTGTACACCAGCAGTGCCGCGTAGATCACCTGGTCGCTGAACTCGGCCAGGCTGCGGTTGACCTCCACGCTTACTCCTTCTCACTGCCGGCGGTGCACTCGCACTGCGGCCGGGGGTTCGCTCCGATCGCGGTGAGCACCCGCTCGACGTCCGCGGCGAGATCGAGGCCTTCCGATCGGGCCAGCGCGCCGATCTCCACCACGGTACGCCCGCCGGCATCGGCGCTCGCACGCACCCAGATCCGGCGCGGCCGCACGAACAGCGTGGCGAGTAACCCCGCCAAGGCCGCCGCCGCGCCGATCAGCGCCGGCAGGCGACCGGGGTCGGAGTTGATCTGGAACACGATCCACTCGCGGTAGCCGTCGAAGCTCAGCGTGCCCAGACCCCGGGGGAGCTCCATGGTGGCGCCGACGACCAGTGATGCGGTGATCAGCTCCGAGTCGGGCGCGGGGCCCTCGCGGAGCTGGGTCATCGCGTCGGTGTCGAGGCGATACACGGATTGGGCGACCCCGTCGTCGAGCCCCAGATCGCCGGCGAAGGCATTGAGTACCAGCCGCGGATTGCGCGGTTCGGGGAACGTGGAGAACGGTCCGCGCTCCAGGTCAAATGCGGCAGTGGGCAGGAAGAATCCCTGAAACCCCAGCTGCTGGGGCACGGCGTCGGGCACCTTGATGACGCCGCGGGAGGTCAGACCAGCCGGATCGATCGGCAGGAACGGCACCGACCCGGAGAAGACGACGTCGCCGCGGCCATCGCGCACCGTCACCACCGGCGCGTAGCCGTGCGGGCCGAGAATGACCTTGGAGCCACCTATCTGCAGTGGATGGTTGACTCGGATCTGGGCGCTCTCGCGCGGGGCGCCGGGTTCACCTCGCACCCCCACGTCGGCGACGAAGTCCCGTGCGGCGCCGCGCTGATTACCCGTTTCCTGGTACCGCGCCCGGAAGTCGTCCAGGGTAAGGGTGAACGGCGTCAGGTCGTCGACGTCGTAGAGCGAACCCGTCTCCAGGTTGTCGTATTGCGTGACGGTATTGGCGAAACCTTCACCCTCGACGACGAGCGCGCTGCCGCGCAGTCCGAACAGGTGCCCCAAGGCGATGCCGACGAGCACCACCACCAGCGAGAGGTGAAAGACCAGGTTGCCGGTCTCGCGCAGATACCCCCGCTCGGCGGAGAGGGACGACGCAGTACCGCTCGCCTCGAAGCGTTCGATTCGAAAGCCCCGTAGTGCCGCCGAGGCGTTGTCGAGGGTATCGATCGGGCCCTTATCGACCACGACGCGGCGGTACACGGGAAGCCGGTGCAGGTGACGGGGCGTCAGCGGCGGCCTGGCGCGGATTGCGCGCAGGTACACCCGGGTGCGTGGCACCAGGCAGCCGACGAGCGAGATCATCAGGAGCAGATAGATCGCGGAGAACCAGGGCGAGGAGAACACGTCGAACAGGGACGCCTTGTCATACCAGCGCGAGAGTTCAGGGTGGCGATTGCGGAACTCGGCGACCTCGACGGGGTTGACGCCGCTCTGCGGGATCAAGGAGCCGGGAATTGCCCCGACGGCGAGCAGGAAGAGCAGGATCAGGGCGGTGCGCATCGAGGTCAGGGCACGCCAGGCCCAGCGCGCTGTGCCGAGCACGCCCAACGATGGCGGGACCTCCGGCCGGGCTGGGTCGACCAAGGCCGTATCCTGACTTACCATCAGATGATCGTCTCGAAGTTGGCGGTCCAAATCCGCATCTGGATGGAGATCTCCGACCACAGGCCGGTCACCAGCAGCACCCCGAGCAGGCACAGCATCGCCCCGCCGGTGCGCATCACCACCAGGTGATGGCTCCGTACCCAGTCCACGGCGCCGAGCATACGGCGCATCCCCAGCCCGACCGCAATGAACGGCAGGCCGAGCCCGAGGCTGTAGACGAAGGTGAGCAACGCCCCGCGCCCTGCGCTCGCAGAATCAAAGGCCAGGGCTTGCACCGCACCGAGCGTCGGACCGATGCACGGAGCCCAGCCCACGCCGAAGAGAACGCCGAGCATCGGCGCGGCGAGGAGCCCCGCCGCCGGCGCCCGGTGCAGCAGGCGCTTCTCCCGTTGCAAGAACGGCAGCAGGCCCATGAAACCCAGACCGAGCACGATCGTCAGGGTGCCGAGCACCCGGTTGACGGTGGTCTCGTTCTCCACCAGATCCGCGCCGACGTAGCCGAACAGCGCACCGAAGGAGACGAACACCGCGGAGAAGCCGAGCACGAACAACGACGTCCCGGCCAGCACCCGACCACGGCGGGCCTCGCCCAGGTCGGTTCCGGCGAGCCCGGTGACGTAGGCGAGGTAGCCAGGCACCAGCGGCAGCACGCAGGGTGAGGCAAAGGAGATCAGGCCGGCGAGCAAAGCGATCGGAACTGCGAGCAGGAGCGATCCCGACGTGACGGTCTGGGCGAACTCCGCGTCAACCGAGGCCGCCAACACCTCCCTCACCGGTGCACGACCGACATCAGGCGCCCGCGCTGAAATTCGTCTTCGTCTTACTCGGAACGAGGTCGGCCGCCGGCTCGGTGTAGGTCAGCGAACGGATCTTGGAGCCCTCGTAGCGGATCGTGGTCACGCTGGCCACGGCACACTGGCGAGAGCGCGGGTCGTGCCAGAGCCGCTGGCCCTGAATGCGCCGCCGGGCGATCCAGATCGGGGACTGGTGGCTCACGCACACCACCTCATGTCCGCGACCCAGTTCGCGCGCGCTCGCCGCAGCCGCCAGCACCCGGTGCGCGATGTCCGCGTACGGCTCGCCCCAGGAGGGGCGCAACGGATTCCACAAGTACGGCCAGTGCGCGGGCCGGCGCAATGAGCCGTCGCCCACCCCGAAGGTCTTGCCCTCGAAGTGGTTGCCCGCCTCGATCAGCCGCGGATCGATATCGACCCCGCAGTTGAGGGCGGCCGCCAGCGGCGCCGCCGTCTGCTGGGCACGCTCGAGCGGGGAGCTGACGACCGCGGTGACGTCGCGGGAGGCGAAGTGCTCGCCGATCCGCTCGGCCATCTTGTGGCCCAACTCCGAGAGCACATACCCGGGCAGGCGCCCGTAGAGCACACCCTCGGGGTTGTACACCTCGCCGTGCCGGACGAGGTGTACCAGGGTCACATCAGCGGCGCTGTCCCGGCCGGTTCGCTCGCTCACGCCCCGGCCTCCGCGGCCGCTCTCGCGGCGTGGGGCAGCGCCTCGAGCACCCGGGAGATCGCCTCGTCATCGTGGGCTGCCGAGAGGAACCAGGCCTCGAAGGCCGAGGGCGGCAGGTACACCCCGCGGGCGAGCATCGCGTGAAAGAACGCGGCGAACGCGGCGAGATCCTGCGCCTTGGCCCCGTCGTAGTCGGTGACCGGGCGGTCGGTGAAGAAGATCGAGAACATCGTCCCCGCCCACTGCACCCGGTGCGCGACTCCGGCGGCATCCAGGGCCTGGCTCGCGGCGTCGGTGAGCGCGTGTGCCGCTTTTGCGAGGTGGTCGTACACGTCGGGGGTGGCGCCGCGCAGGGTGGCCAGGCCCGCGGCGACCGCCACGGGGTTTCCCGACAGGGTGCCCGCCTGGTAGACCGGTCCGGCCGGGGCAAGGTGCGCCATCACCTCGGCCCGGCCGCCGAAGGCGGCGGCCGGGAAGCCTCCGCCCATCACCTTGCCGAAGGTCATGAGATCGGGGTCGACACCCTCCAGCCCCCACCAGCCGTTCGGGCCCGCCCGGAACCCCGTCATCACCTCATCCGAGATCAGCAGGGCGCCATGCGCGCGGCACAACCGCGCCAGACCTGCGGTGAATCCCGCAGCGGGTGGCACGACGCCCATGTTGCCCGGCGCCGCCTCGGTGATCACCGCCGCGATCGCCTCCGGCGCGGCGGCGAACGCCGCTGCCACCGCATCCAGGTCGTTGTAGGGCGCCACGATCGTCTCGCCGGTCTGCGCGCCGGTGACCCCTGCAGTGTCCGGCAGGGCGAAGGTGGCAAGCCCCGAACCGGCCGCCGCCAGCAACGAGTCGACGTGACCGTGGTAGCAGCCGGCGAACTTGATGACCTTCGCGCGGCCGGTGAAGCCGCGGGCGAGGCGCACCGCCGACATCGTCGCCTCGGTTCCCGAGGACACCAGGCGCACCGCTTGCACCGGTCCGACGCGGTTGACGATCTCCTCGGCGAGGCGGACCTCGCCCTCCGTCGGCGTCCCGAACGAGGTGCCTGATGCTGCCGCCTGCACCACGGCAGCCAGCACGTCCGGGTGTGCGTGGCCCAGGATCAGCGGTCCCCAGGAACACACCAGGTCGACATAGGTTCGCCCGTCGGCGTCGGTGAGATAGGGCCCGGACCCGGACGCCATGAAACGCGGCGTGCCGCCGACAGCGCGGAAGGCGCGCACCGGGGAATTGACCCCGCCCGGGATCACCGCCTGGGCGCGCTCGAAAAGCGCGGCCGACCGGGGCGCCTCGCGTGGGTACAGGGTGCTGCTCACCCCGTCATGGTCTCAAACGGTTTAAAAGGCTTGCGCCAGCGCCTGCTTGGTCACCTTGCGGAAGGCCTTGTCCGGAGCGTTGTCGGCGGGGCCGAGCATCGCCAGGTGGACGACGACGACCGCACTGCCGTCACGACCCACCGCGTACAGATGGGTAGTCCGGGCAAATCCCTTCGGCGGGACGGTGAACACGCCGTAGAAGGTGATCCCGTCCTCGACGGCGGCGCCGCCGTAGCGCTTCCAGCTCGCGGAGCGCTTGCCCTCGCGGTACTCGTCGATCTCCAGGTCCAGCCACTGCTGGTAGCACCCGGCGATCTGTGAACCCACCTCGCTGACCAGGTCCGCCGCTGCCGCGGCAGACTCGGTGAGCGTGACGAACTGCTGGGCGGAGACCGCCTTCTTGCCCCGGAAGGCGACGTAGCGGGTCTGCTCGGCCGGGAGCGCGGAGTCGAGGCAGAAGACCGGCGCCGCCGGCACGCCCGCGAAGGAGCCCGTGCGCTTCCAGGTTCCGTAGCGCTCGCCAAGGGGCATCTGGTCTGCGGTGAGAAAAGCCGGCTCGAGTGTGCCGGCCTCGCCGCTCTCGCCCACGCCGCCCACGTCGCCCATCGTGGCCAGGCTCGCGAGAGGGGCGCGCACGGCGGCGGCCTGCGCGGCGGGCGCTGCCACCGGCGTAGCCGTCGCCGGCACGCCGAGGCCGGCCGCGGTCCCGGCGATCGCCGTGACGCCGGCGAAGAGTGCAAGCGCGAAGGGGACGAGGCTGCGACGGGCTCCAGTGCTCGACATGGTTCTCGATCAACTCCACCCGGAGGACTCGGCGCACCGCATTGCCGCGGCGTCCTGCTGACTCCGACGCGACGATGTCCCCGATGGTTTCCTCGGGTCAGCCGAACACCCGATCCCGTCGGCAAAATCGACGCGCCGTTATGACTTGTTCACCCTACGTCGAGACTTAATGATCTTCGAGGCCATGCCGAGTGGGCGTGGCGTGGAAGCTACCGTGGCGGGGTGCGCGTGCTG
>JBQTII010000032.1:0-9816 GCA_052388275.1 Sporichthyaceae bacterium
ACCCCCCCCCCCACTGCCCGGGGGCCGGTCGGCCGGGGGTTTGGCCTACCCGCCCGCGGGGGGGCTTATTGCCGCCCGCCGGGCCCCACGGCCCGCACAACGCGTCACGCAGGGTCACGGCGTCCCCGTGAGCAGGGCCCGGGCGGCGCCGACCAGGACCACCGATCCGATGACCAGCACCCCGGCCCCTGCGGTTCGCCCCTCGCTCTCGGCCAGGTTCACCGCCGCGTCCAGCGCATCGTCCAGGCGCGGCGCCACCTCCACCCGATCGTCGCCGAAAACGTCCACCGCTACGGCGGCCAGCGCATCGGCGTCCATTCCCCGCGTGCCCGGCACACTCGTGATCACGACCTCCGCCAGGACGGGCTCGATGGCCTCCAGGATTCCCCGCACGTCCTTGTCCGCGAGCACCCCGATGACGCCGACCAGGTGATCGAAGGCGAAGTCCTCGGCGATCGCCGTAGCCGTTGCCGCCGCGCCGGCCGGATTGTGCGCCGCGTCGAGCACGATCGTCGGCGAGCTTCGCACCGTCTCCAGGCGGCCCGGCGAGCGGACCCCGGCGAAGCCCTCCCGCACGACCTCGGCGTCGAGCAGGCCCCGCCCGCCGCCGAGGAACGCCTCGACAGCCGCCAGCGCGAGCGCCGCGTTGTGCGCCTGGTGCACACCAAGCAAGGGCACGAACAGGTCCCCGTACGCGCCGTGGAAGCCCTCCAGGGTGAGCAGCTGGCCACCGACCGCGGGCAGGCGCCCCCGAAGCCCGAACTGCGCGCCCGCACGCGCCACGCTTGCGCCGACGGCGTCGGCCCGGGCCAACAGGATCCCCGCCGCGGCGCTGGGTTGCTCGGCGAGCACGGCGAAGGCGTTCGCTTTGATGATCCCGGCCTTCTCACCAGCAACGGACTCGATCGTGGTGCCGAGGTAGGCGGCGTGGTCCAGCGCGACGGGAGTAAGGACCGCGACCTGGCCGTCGGCGACGTTGGTGGCGTCCCAGGTTCCGCCCATGCCGACCTCGACGATCGCCACATCCACGGGGGCCTCCGCGAAAGCGGCATAGGCCATGGCGGTGAGCACCTCGAAGTAGGACAGCGGGTGCTCGTGCTTGGAGTCGACGAGATCCAGATACGGCTGCAGGTCTACGTAGGTGTCGACGAAACGGCCGGCGCTGATCGGATCTCCGTCGAAACAGATGCGTTCGCGCACGCTCTGCAGGTGCGGGCTGGTGAAGGTCCCGGTACGCAGGCCGAAGGCACGCAACACGGCCTCGATCATCCGCGCGGTGCTGGTCTTGCCGTTGGTTCCGGTGACGTGGATGACCGGGTAGCCGGTCTGCGGTGAGCCCAGCAGGTCGACCAGGTCGGCGATGCGATCCAGGCTCGGCTCCAGCATCGACTCCGGCCAGCGTGCAGCCAACGCCGCCTCGACCCGAGCGAGCTGCGCCGTGATCTGCTGCTCGGGCTCGGCAGCGACGTGGAGCCCGGGTGCGGGGGTCTCGTTCATCCGCTCAGATCCGACGCAGTCTCTGCCATCAGCCATGTCATCCCTTATGGCAGGAGGTCGGCGAGCTGGGCGGTGATGCGGTCGAGGTCGGCCTGCCCGGCCGCGGCCCGGTCGCGGATCTTCGCCACGACCTTCTCAGGCGCCTTGGCCAGGAACTCCGGATTGGCCAGCTTGGCCTCGGCGACGCTGATCTCCGCCTGCGCGGCGAGGAGGTCCTTGCGAAGGCGAGCCTGCTCGGCGGCGACGTCGATCGCCTCGGAAAGATCCAGCTCGACGGTGGCGCCCTTGCAGCGCAAGGTCGCGCCCGCAGCGAAATCGTCGGTGGACTCGGTGAGGCGGGTCAGCGCGCGCACCTGATCGGCGTAGTCGGCAAGGCCGGGAACCGCGGCGTCGAAGGTGAGCACCGCGGCCAGCTTCTTGGCCGGCGGCACTCCCTGGTCGGCGCGAAATCGCCGAATCTCGGTGATCAGGTCCTGAAGCGCGGCGATCTGCTCTTGTGCCTGGGGGTCGTGGTAGGCCGCCTGCGGGATCGGCCAAGGCGCGACCACCACCGACTCCCCCCCGGTCAAGGTGGTCCAGAGCTGCTCGGTGACGAACGGGATGACCGGATGCAACGCTTTGAGGAGAACGTCGAGGCAGTGCCCGAGCACGGCCGCCGTCGCTTCGGCCTCGGCGCCGCCGCGGGCGAGGGGGGCCTTGGCGAGCTCGAGGTACCAATCACAGAACTCGTCCCACACCAGGTGGTAAAGCGTCTCGGTGGCCTTGGCGAACTCGTAGTCCTCGAAGTACGCGTCCACCTCGGCCAACGTCGCATGGACCCGGGACAGGATCCAGCGGTCGGCGACCGAGAGCGCCTCCCGCGGCGGAACCTCCCGCGCGAGCGTGGCGCCATTGAGCAGCGCGAACCGGGTGGCATTCCACAGCTTGTTGCAGAAGTTGCGACTGCCCGCGACCCAGTCCTCACCGATCGGCACGTCGGTGCCGGGATTGGCGCCGCGGGCGAGGGTGAAGCGCAGCGCGTCGGAGCCGTAGGTGTCCATCCAGTCCAGCGGGTCGATGGCGTTGCCGAAGGACTTACTCATCTTCTTGCCGAACTGGTCGCGCACCATGCCGTGCAGCGCGACCGTTCCGAACGGAACGTCACCTGAGGGTGCGTCATCTTTCATGGCATAGAGGCCGAACATCATCATCCGGGCGACCCAGAAGAACAGGATGTCGTAGCCGGTGACCAGCACGGAGGTCGGATAGAACTTCGCCAGCTCCGGGGTCCGCTCGGGCCAGCCCAGGGTCGAGAACGGCCACAGGCCGGAGGAGAACCAGGTGTCCAGGACGTCGGGGTCCTGCCGCCAGCCCTCGCCGGGCGCTGCTTGATCAGGGGGGGCGTCGTCCGGGCCGACGCAGCGGATCTCGCCCCTGGATGAATACCAGACCGGGATGCGGTGCCCCCACCACAGCTGGCGGGAGATGCACCAGTCGTGCATGTGGTCGACCCAGGCGAACCAGCGCGGCTCCAGCTCCTTCGGGTGGATCTGCACGCGCCCGTCGCGCACCGCGTCGCCCGCGGCCTTCGCGAGGGGCGCCACGTTGACCCACCACTGCAGCGACAGCCGCGGCTCCACGACGGTCTTGCAGCGCGAACAGTGCCCCACCGAATGCAGGTACGGGCGCTTCTCCGCAACGATGCGGCCCTGCTCGCGCAGTGCCGCCACGACCGCGCGGCGCGCGTCGTAGCGGTCCATGCCGTGGAACGGTCCCGGCAGGTTCACGACCGCGTGGTCGTCCATGATCGTAAGCTCGGGCAGCGAGTGGCGCCGGCCGATCTCGAAGTCGTTCGGGTCGTGCGCCGGGGTCACCTTCACCGCACCGGTGCCGAATGCCGGATCGACGTGTTCGTCGGCGACGACCGGAATCCGACGCCCCGTCAGCGGAAGCTCCACGTCGGTGCCGACCAGGTGCCGGTACCGCTCGTCGGTGGGGTGCACGGCCACCGCGGTGTCGCCGAGCATCGTCTCCGCGCGGGTGGTCGCGACCACGATCTGCCCGGCGCCCTCGCCATAGCGGATCGAGACGAGCTCGCCGGAGTCCTCGGAGTGCTCGACCTCGATGTCGCTCAGTGCGGTGAGGCATCGCGGGCACCAGTTCGTGATGCGGTTGGCGCGGTAGATCAGGTCGTCGTCATAGAGGCGCTTGAACATGGTCAGGACGGCGCGGGACAGCCCTTCGTCCATCGTGAAGCGCTCACGGTCCCAGGCCACCCCGTCGCCGAGGCGGCGCATCTGCCCGAGGATCTTGCCCCCGGACTCGGCCTTCCACTCCCACACCTTGGCGACGAAATCCTCACGGCCCAGGTCGTGCCTGGACGATCCCGCCGCAGCGAGTTGCTTCTCCACGACGTTCTGCGTCGCGATGCCGGCGTGGTCCATCCCGGGCAGCCACAGCGCCTCGTAGCCCTGCATGCGGCGGCGGCGCACCAGCGCGTCGATGAGGGTGTGCTCGAACGCGTGCCCCAGGTGCAGGGAGCCGGTGACGTTGGGCGGCGGAATGACGATCGCGAATGCCGGCTTTTCCGATGCCGGGTCGACCTCGAAATACCCCGCGTCCACCCACGACTGATAGAGGGTCGCCTCGACCTCGGCGGGAACGTAGCGGGTGGCTAGTTCAGCGGGCTGATTCACATCCCGATTCTACGGAGCTGGGTGAGCCACCAATCTCCACGGCACCCGGAACCGCCAATCACGATCGCTCCTCCCCAAGGTCTCGGTTGATGTGACGTGGACAAGGTCAGCCCGCGAGCAGACGCGAGTGCCGCAGTTCCTCGATCGCCTGATCCGGAACCCCGATGACGTCCAAGTGCACGATCCAGCGCCCGTTCGGACCGTCGATGAGGTCCACCACGCGGGCGAGGAACGGCTCCTCTGCATCGCCCGACACAATCAGCCGGCCCGGCACGACCCGCTCCGGCTCCGAAGCCCGATCGAGGAAGGTCCAGACATGCCCGGTCGCATCGATCTGGGCGGCATCGGCCGGAAGCGTTACTCGCACTGGATCGTTCATCGTCGCCTACCTACGTAGTACGGATTCGGGTGGACCTCGCCCAGGACCTCGATGAGGCGCCGCGCCACGGATTCAGAATACGCGGGGAGCACTATTGAGTAGTGCGGCGCGAGAAAGCTCGGCAGCAACGCGAACCCTGCGTCGAGCAAGGCGCGAGCCGTAGCGCTCGCGTAGCGACTACGCGTCCGCAGACGCGGACCGGCCAGGACATCACCCAACGTCCGCTCCCCCACGGTGGCCTCAGCAGAAACCGCGGCCAGCGGACTTCCGCGCCAACTGAAGCGGGCGCGCGCATCGTCGGCGTTGCGCAAGAGTCCCTCAATCGTCAGCGGCCAGCCGCGTACAACCAAGTCAGACTCCGAGTCGAGTTCCTCGCTCCGGAGCTGCGCTTCGAGCGGCTCGAGCACGCGTCAGATCCAGCTCCGTCGACGTTGTGGAGAGTTATGCGCTCTTCTCGCGGCGCTCGCGCTTACGCGTTTCGATCTCGCGCGGGACCAGCGTCGGGTTGACGTTCTCCAGCACGACGGCGCGGTTGATCACGACCCGGGCGACGTCGGTGCGGCTCGGGACCTCGAACATCACCGAGAGCAGCACCTCTTCCATGATCGCGCGCAGGCCGCGGGCGCCGGTGGCGCGCTTGATGGCCTGATCCGCCATCGCCTCCAGGGCGTCGGGGGTGAACTCCAGTTCGACGTTGTCGAGCTCGAAGAGCTTCTGATACTGCTTCACCAGTGCGTTGCGCGGCTCGGACAGGATCTGCACCAGCGCCTCGCGGTCGAGGTTGCGCACGCTGGTGATGACCGGTAGGCGCCCGATGAACTCCGGGATCATGCCGAACTTGAGCAGATCTTCGGGCATCACCTCACCGAAGCAGTCCGTCGTGTCGATGTCGGTCTTGGAGCGCAAGACCCCGGAGAAGCCCATGCCCTTCTTGCCGACGCGGGCCTCGACGATCTTCTCCAGGCCGGCGAAGGCGCCGCCGACGATGAACAACACGTTGGTGGTGTCGATCTGGATGAACTCCTGGTGGGGGTGCTTGCGCCCGCCTTGGGGCGGCACCGAGGCAGTGGTGCCCTCCAGGATCTTGAGCAGGGCCTGCTGCACGCCCTCGCCGGAGACGTCACGGGTGATCGAGGGGTTCTCGCTCTTGCGGGCGATCTTGTCGACCTCGTCGATGTAAATGATGCCGGTCTCGGCCTTCTTGACGTCGTAGTCCGCGGCCTGAATCAGCTTGAGCAGGATGTTCTCGACGTCCTCGCCGACGTACCCGGCCTCGGTGAGCGCGGTGGCATCGGCGATCGCGAAGGGAACGTTGAGCATCCGGGCGAGCGTTTGGGCGAGGTGGGTCTTGCCGCAGCCCGTCGGGCCGATCAGCAGAATGTTCGACTTCGCCAGTTCGACGACGTCGCCATTGGCCGAGGTCTTGCCCGCGTCACCGGCCTGGACGCGCTTGTAGTGGTTGTAGACCGCGACCGCGAGCGCCTTCTTGGCGACCTCTTGGCCGACGACGTACTGGTCCAGGAAATCGCAGATCTCCCGAGGCTTGGGCAGTTCGTCCCAGCTCAGCTCGGAGGACTCAGAGAGCTCCTCCTCGATGATCTCGTTGCATAGATCGATGCATTCGTCGCAGATGTAGACCCCAGGACCCGCAATCAGCTTCTTGACCTGCTTCTGGCTCTTTCCGCAGAACGAGCACTTGAGCAGATCCCCGCCGTCTCCGATGCGTGCCACGCGGTCATCTCTCCTTCGGGACGGGGGTCACCTCGACGACTGACGTTACGCGCCGATGCCCGCTGCTCACACCACCTTGAGCAGGCGAGTCGGGCCATTCTGCTTTGGGCGAAACTGTCCGCTCTGCGCGGACGGGCCACCCTCAGGCAGGAGCGGCCATCGCCAGCATGGAGGTCTTGCGCGAGGAGATGACCTCGTCCACGATTCCGTACTCCTTGGCCTGCTCGGCCGTGAGGATCTTGTCCCGCTCGATGTCCTTGCGGATTGCCTCGATGTCCCGGCCGGTGTGGTGGGCCAGCAGCTCCTCGAGCTTGGCGCGCATGCGCAGCACCTCGTTGGCGATGATCTCCACGTCGCTGGCCTGCCCACCCCCGCCCTCCAGGGCCGGCTGGTGAATCAGAATGCGCGCGTTCGGCAGCGCCAGGCGCTTGCCGGGGGTGCCGGCGGCCAGCAGGACGGCGGCCGCCGAGGCGGCCTGGCCCAAGCAGATGGTCTGCACGTCCGGCTTGACGAACTGGATCGTGTCGTAGATCGCGGTGAGCGCGGTGAACGAGCCACCGGGTGAGTTGATGTAGATCTGGATGTCGCGGTCCGGGTCCATCGACTCCAGGGTCAACAGCTGCGCCATCACGTCGTTGGCGGAGGCGTCATCGACCTGCACGCCGAGGAAGATGATGCGCTCCTCGAACAACTTGGCGTAGGGGTCGTACTCGCGAAAGCCCTGGCTGGTGCGCTCCACGAAGCGCGGCAGCACGTAGCGGGACTGGGGCAGGTACAGGTCAGTCTTGTCATCCAGGTTCATGCGGTTCCTCCGGAGCCCTGCACCTGGCGGGCGTTGCTGACGACGTGGTCCACGAAGCCGTACTCCTTGGCCTGCTCGGCGTTGAACCACCGGTCGCGGTCAGAGTCCTCGGTGATCTGCTCGATGCTCTGGCCGGTGTGCTCGGCGATCTGTTGCGCCAGACGACGCTTGGTGTAGAGCATCTGCTCGGCCTGGATCTTGATGTCCGAGGCGGAACCGCCGAGGCCCCCGAGCGGCTGGTGCATCATGATCCGCGCGTTCGGCAGGGCGTAGCGCTTGCCCGGGGCGCCGGCGCAGAGCAGGAACTGGCCCATCGAGGCGGCCAGGCCCATCGCGACGGTCGCGACGTCGTTCTTGACGTACTGCATGGTGTCGTAGATCGCCATGCCTGCCGAGACTGAGCCCCCGGGTGAATTGATGTAGAGCCAGATGTCCTTGTCGGGGTCTTCGGCGGCGAGCAGCAGCATCTGTGCGCACAGGGCGTTGGCCATGTCGTCGCGCACCTCGGAACCGAGGAAGATGATGCGCTCGCGGAGCAGGCGTTCGTAGACGCGCTCACCGAGTCCGCCACCGGAATCGGGTGCGTTGCGGGCTGAATTCACTTCGTCCTCACCTGAGTGCCGGGAGCGGGGTCAACAACCCTCGTCGTGCCGCCGACCCTAGCCCCCGCCCCGCCCCACCGGCGGCGTGACCCGGCGGATTTCGCTTTCGGCGCAGTGGGCCGACGCAGTGGGCCGACGCAGTGGGCCGACGCAGTCGCCCTACGGCAGGACGGGGATCGAGATGTCGGCGGCGCCGCCGGGGGCGCTGGGGGTGGCCGTGGCCTTCGGCGTCTCGTGGCCCTCGTGGTCGTGGCCCTCGTGGTCGTGGCCCTCGTGGTCGTGGTCGTCTTCGACGCCGATACCGAGGTCGACGGCCGCGCCGTCGGTGTCGGTGACGGTGGCCTTGCCCAGGATCACCGCCAGTGCCTTACCGCGCACGACCTCAGCGACCAGCATGTTGGCCTGCCCGGCCTCGACCACCTGCTGGGCGAACTGGTCCGGGCTCATCCCGGTGCTCTGGGCGCGCCCGACGATGTGCGCGGTGATCTCCTGCTCGCTGACCTGGACCTCCTCGGCCTTGGCCACGGCGTCGAGGACGAACTGCGCCTTCATCGCCTCGCTCGCGCGCGCGGCGACGTCGGCGTCGAACTCCTCGTGCGTCTGCTTCTCATGCTCGAGGTAGGCGGCGAGGGTGAGCCCGGCGCGCTGTAGCTGGCTGGTGATGGCTTTCTGCCGGAACTCGATCTCCGCGGCGAGGTAGGAGGCCGGCAGTGGGATCTCGGTCTGCCCCAGCAGCACCTCCAGGACCTTGTCCCTGGCCTGGGCGGCCTGGGCGTGCTCCTTCTGCTGGGCGACGCGCGCGCGGGTGTCCGCACGCAGTTCGGCGACGGTGTCGAACTCGCTGGCGGACTGGACGAACTCTTCGTCGATATCGGGTAGCTCGCGCACCTTGACCGAATTCACCGTGACCTCGATATCCACCTCCTCGCCGGAACGTTCGCCGGCGATGAGCGTGGAGGAGAACGTCGTCGTCGCCTGCGCGGACAGCCCGATGACCGCCTCGTCGATTCCCGGGACCAGCGCGCTGGAGCCGATGAGGTAGCTGATGCTGGTCGCCTGGGCCTGCGGGATCAGCTCGCCGTCCTTGGTGCGCGCGGACAGATCGAGGTTCAGAAAGTCACCGTCGGCGGCGGGCCGGTCGACGCCGGTGAAGGTCGCGAACCGCTCGCGCAGTGATTCCAGCGCCGCGTCGATGTTCTCGTCGCTGACCTCGGCGGAGTCCACGGTGACGGTCAGTCCTGCGTAGTCCGGCAGGGTGATCTCGGGCTTGACGTCCACCTCGGCGGTGAAGGTCAGCGACGTGCCGTCGGCAAGCTCGGTGATGTCGAGGTCGGGGCGCCCGAGGACCTCAAGCTCGGCGCTCGCCGCGGCCTCGCCGAAGAACTGCGGCACCGCGGCGTTGATGGCCTCGTCGAGGACCGTGGCCCGCCCGAATCGCTGATCGATGATGCGCGGGGGAACCTTGCCCTTACGGAAGCCGGGCACGTTCACCGAGCCGGCGATCTTTTTGTACGCCGCGTCGAGGCTGGGTGCCAGCTCGTCGAAGTCGACCTCGACGGTGAACCGGACCCGGGTCGGGTTCAAGGTCTCGACGGCACTCTTCACGGCGTGGCTCCATTTCGACGTACGGGTGGCGTGCAGGCCTTCGGGGGTGCGGGTGGCGTGCGGTTGTGGGGGTACGGGTGGCGGACGGGTCTTTGGGGGTGCGGGTGGCGAAGCCCCCGCCCGAGGCGAAGCCGCGCAGTAATCACGAGTTCGACCGGTTCGCGCTTTCCGCGAACAGACCTCACCCATCGAACTCGTCGGGGCGGGGAGACTCGAACTCCCGGTCTCCTGCCCCCAAAGCAGGCGCGCTAGCCACTACGCTACGCCCCGCGGCGTACGGTGAAGTCTAATGCGCCGGGCTCGCGGCGCTCAGGACAGGTAGCGCTCCTGGACGGCGAGGAGTTGGTCGCCGATCTGCGCGGCGGTGCCGGCGAGCTCGATCCGGCCGCGCTGCATGACCAGGACCCGGTCGGCGATCTTGAGCACCTTGCGGACGTGCTGCGAGCCGCGCACCCCCCCCACGCCGGAAAGGGGGGCGGGCCGGACATCCGCCAGCACGCGGGCCCCGACCCGCGGGGCCCGGCC
>JBQTII010000033.1:0-17079 GCA_052388275.1 Sporichthyaceae bacterium
AAACTCCGCCCAGCCCCCCCAGAGGGGGGGCGCCCCCCCCCGACGACCCCCCGAACACCCTGCAGACTCCGCAATCTCCCCGGTCGCCAGGCCACCAGTGCCGGGCCCCTGGAGCGTCGCCTCCACCCAGGCGGCGAGCACCGCCGACCGCGCGTCGAAACGCCGGTTGCCGTTCTTGGTCATCCGTTCGACCTCGACGGTGTCCGCGGCCAGGAAGGCCGCGATGGCGAGGGCAACGGCCGCAGACTCGACCCCGGCAAGCTCGATGCGCCAGTCCGAGACCTGCAGGCGGTCCGCCAGCGCGCCGGGCCCGGCGGTGACCACCTCGACGATGTCCAGCCCCTCGGGCAGGGCGTTGTCCAATGCCCTCGCGATGTCGAGGGGGTCGCGGACCTCGGCCAGTCCGATCTCCAGATACTCGGCCTCGCTGGCAACTCCGGTCGAGCAGGCGTTGGCGTAGGAGACCTTCGGGTGCGGGGTGAAACCAGCCGAGTAGGCCATCGGCACCTGGGCCCGGCGCAGCGCGCGCTCGAACGCCCGGGCGAAGTCGCGGTGGCTGGTGAAGCGCAGGCGCCCACGTTTGGCGTAGCGGATCCGCAGCTTCTGCACGGTCGGCGGCGGCGGCGGGCCTTCGGGTGATCTGGCCATCCCCCCGCACCCCTCCTTCCCAACTTCTGAGTGTGTCCGGGGCTTTCGGGTGCCCGGATTACCCCGACACGCATGCAGAAGATGCGGGCCTCAGGCCACCGTGAGCGGCAGCAGCGTGCGCCCCGTCGGCCCGATCTGGATCTCGGTCCCCAACTCGGGGCAGACGCCGCAGTTGTAGCAGGCCGTCCAGCGGCAGTCCTCGACGTCGAAACCCTCGGGATCGATCGAGTCCTGCCAGTCCTCCCAGAGCCAGTCCTTGTCCAACCCTGAGTCCAGGTGGTCCCACGGAAGGACCTCGGCCAGTTGGCGTTCGCGCGTGGTGTACCAGTCGACGTCGACGCCGGTCCCGGCCAGCGATTCTTGCGCGCAGGCCATCCAGCGCTCGTAGGAGAAGTGCTCGCTCCAGCCGTCGAAGCGGCCACCGTCGCGCCAGACGGCCTCGATGATCTTGCCGACCCGGCGGTCCCCGCGCGAGAGCAGTCCTTCGACGATGCCGGGCTTGCCGTCGTGGTAGCGGAACCCGATGGCCTTGCCGTACGCCTTGTCCGCGCGCAGCACGTCACGCAATTTCTTCAGCCGGGCGTCGGTGGTCTCGGCGTCGAGTTGGGCGGCCCACTGGAAGGGGGTGTGCGGTTTGGGCACGAAGCCGCCGATGGAGATGGTGGCGCGGATGTCCCGGCTGCCGGTGGCCTCGCGACCTGCCTTGATGACCGCGCGGGCGAGGTCGGCGATCTCGAGCACGTCGGAGTCGGTCTCGGTCGGCAACCCGCACATGAAGTAGAGCTTCACCTGGCGCCAGCCGTGGGTGTACGCGGTGGTGACGGTGCGGATCAGGTCCTCGGAGGTCACCATCTTGTTGATGACCTTGCGCATGCGTTCTGACCCACCCTCAGGTGCGAAGGTGAGCCCGGAGCGACGACCGTTGCGGGTCAGTTCCTCGGCGAGGGTGACGTTGAAAGCGTCCACCCGCGTGCTCGGCAGCGACAGGCCGACCTTGTCGTCGGCGTAGCGGTCCGCCAGGCCCTTGGCGACCTCGGCGATCTCGGAGTGATCGGCACTGGAGAGGGAGAGCAGGCCGACTTCCTCGAAGCCGGTGTTCGCCAGGCCCACCGCCACCATCTCGGCGATCGTGGTGATGCTGCGCTCGCGCACCGGCCGGGTGATCATCCCCGCCTGGCAGAACCGGCAGCCGCGGGTGCAGCCGCGGAAGATCTCGACGCTGAAGCGCTCGTGGATGGTCTCGGCCAGGGGCACCAGCAGTTTGCGTGGGTAGGGCCAGGAGTCCAGGTCCATCAGCGTGTGCTTGCGCACGCGGGCAGGCACCCCCGCACGGTTGGGCGTGACGGCGGTGATCGCGGCGTCGGGTCCGTAGGTGACGTCGTAGAACACCGGGACGTACACCCCGCCGGATGCGGCCAGGCGTGCCAACACCTCGGTACGCCCGCCGGGACTGCCGTCGGCCTTCCACTCGCGCACGACCTCGGTGATCGCGCCGACGATCTCCTCCCCGTCGCCGAGCACCGCGGCGTCGATGAAGTCGGCGATCGGTTCGGGGTTGAACGCGGCGTGCCCGCCGGCGATCACGATCGGGTCGCTTTCGTCGCGGTCGCGGGCGTGAATCGGGATACCGGCCAGGTCGAGCGCGTTGAGCATGTTCGTGTAGCCGAGTTCGGTGGAGAAGCTGATCCCGAACAGGTCGAAGTCCTTGACCGGTCGGTGCGCGTCGACGGTGAACTGCGGGACCTGCTGGGTGCGCATCAGCTTTTCCAGGTCCGGCCAGACCGCGTAGGTGCGCTCGGCGAGGACCCCGGCCATCTCGTTGAGCACCTCGTAGAGGATCTGCACACCCTGATTGGGCAGGCCCACCTCGTAGGCGTCCGGGTACATCAGGCACCAGCGCACGTCGGCGTCGTCCCAGTCCTTGACGGTCGAGTTGAGCTCCCCGCCGATGTACTGGATCGGCTTCTGGACCTGAGGCAACAGCGGTTCCAGGCGGGGGAACAGGGAGGTGACGGGCATGGGGTGAGTCTAGGTTCCCTCGGGCTGCGGGCCTCGCCCGTCGCTATCGCTCTGCAGGCTGGGGATCAACGTCGGGACTGGTGAGGCGGGGCGCGCCGAATACGGATGCCCCACCGGCCGCAACGTTGATCATGAACCGACGCGGGCGAGGACGCGGGACTGCGACCCGCTGGCGCGCCCTGCAGCGCAGTTAACCCCGCAGCAACGCGTCGACCGCTTCGAGGTCAGCCGGATCCACCCGCAGCACCTGGTCAACTCCGTCGAAAGCTCGGTCGGCCGTAAGGATCGCGGCGAGTCCGTGCGCCCGCGCGCACGCCACGTGCAGGCGATCATTCGCGCCGAGGGCGACCGGCAAACCCGGATCGCGCAGGGCCTCGGCGAGCATGTCGTCGGTGACCGCAAGGACCGGCCGCATCAGGGTGAAGGCCGCTAGCGCGAGCCCGTCGGCATCAGGCAGGCGCCCAGCGAGCTCCAGGTGCCACAGTTCCTCGATCACCGCGACGGAAGTGGTGGCGGCACCCGGGTCCGCGCCGATCGCGCGCAGGACCCGCACCGATCCAGCGTGCTGGACGGATTCGGGGACTCGGGCGTAGACGAAGACGTTGGTGTCGACGAAGAACACCGCTACACCGGCAGATCAAAACGATCAACGAGTAACTCGTCCAGCTGATCCGGACTCATACCCGGATTGCGTGGCTGAAGCAGCAGTTCCAACGCCGCAGTGCGTTCCTCGTCGGATACCGGCGCCGGAAAGGCGGCATCGATGGCCTCCCTGATGAGGACCGCCACAGGTTCGCCCCGTTGCTCGGCTGCCGAACCCAACCGTCGCCGCTGGTCAGCGGTGAGCAGGATCTGCATCCGGTCCATGGGCATACATCAAGCATACACATGGCTGACGATGCGGGAGCGAGTTCACGTGAGGCGCCGGCGGCAGCCAGACCGACATTCCTGTGATGCAGATCACATCGATGTGCCCAGACGCGGTGTCGATTCCGCCGCGACCAGTTCGTGGAGAGGGTGGAGGGCGGCACGAGGCCGGCCCGCGGTAACAGAAGGAGCTCGCCATGACCCAGTACATGTTCTCCGTCATCCACGACCACTCGATCCCGGAGCCCACGGGAGAAGATCTGGCGAAGCTCTTCGCCGACGTCGAGGCCTTCAACCAGAAGGTGATGGCAGACGGCAAGACCTGGGTGTTCGGCGGCGGCCTGTGCCCACCGTCCACTGCCACGACCGTGGACAACACCAAGGGCTCGGTCATCACCACCGACGGGCCGTACGTGGAGAGCAAGGAGATGCTCGGCGGCTTCTGGATCCTGGAGTTGCCGGATCTGGATGCCGCTCTGACCCTGGCGGCGCAGGCCTCGGCGGCCTGCCAGAACCCGATCGAGGTCCGGCCGTTCCAGGGCGAGTGATGCCCCCCGATCCCCCGCAGGAAGGCGTCGACCTCGCCGTCATCTTCCGCGCGGAGTACGGCAAGTGCGTGGCGACCCTGACCCGCGTCCTTGGCGACATTTCCCTCGCCGAGGACGCGGTGGCCGACGCCTTCACCGTCGCGGTCGAGCACTGGGCCCGCGAGGGAGTGCCGCCCAACCCTGGGGGCTGGATCACCACCACGGCCCGGCGGCGCGCGATCGATCGACTGCGCCGAGAGAGCACCCGCGATGCCCGGCACGCCGAGGCTGCTCGTCTGATCGACGACGCCGCCCTCGACCAGAGCGGCGAGGAGGTGGGAGCGGTGCACGATGACCGCCTTCGGATGCTGTTCACCTGCGCGCACCCGGCCCTTGCGCCCGAGGCCCGCATCGCCCTCACCCTGCGCCTGCTCGGTGGGCTGGATACCCGGGCGATCGCGCGCTCGTTCCTGGTGACCGAATCCACCATGGCGGCCCGGATCACCCGGGCCAAACACAAGATCCGCGATGCCGCGATCCCCTACCGCGTCCCGCGCGAGGCAGACCTACCCGAGCGCCTCGACGGCGTGCTCGCCGTGCTGTACCTGATCTACACCGCGGGTCACACCACGGCCGGCGAGGACCTCCACCGTGACGATCTGTGCGGCGAGGCCGTGCGACTGAGCCGGTTGCTGGTCGAGCTGATGCCCGATGAGCCGGAAGCCGCCGGCCTGCTCGCCCTGCTGCTGCTGAGCGAGTCCCGGCGAGGAGCTCGCACCGACGTCGACGGCGCGTTGGTGCTCCTGCCCGACCAGGACCGCACCCATTGGGACCGCACACTGCTGACGGAGGGTCAGAATTTGGTCCGCATGTGCCTGCGGCGCAACGCCCCCGGGCCCTATCAGCTCCAGGCGGCGATAAGCGCGGTGCACGCGGACACCGTCGATGACTCGGCGACCGATTGGGCGCAGATCATTGCGCTCTATGACCACTGGATGCGGCTTGCTCCGACCCCGGTCGTCGCACTAAACCGGGCTGCCGCCCTGGCGGAGCTACGCGGCCCCGAGGACGCCCTAGCCGAGGTCGAGGACCTGGACCTGGCCCAGTACCAGCCGTACTGGGTGGTACGCGCGGAACTGTTGGCCCGCAGCGCTCGCACTGCCGAGGCCTTGGACGCCCTCACCAAAGCCCTCGCCCTCACTGAGAACGACGTCGAGCGCGCCCACCTAGCCCGCCGCCGACTCCAGATAGCGACCCCGACGAAGGGATGACATCCCCTCATCGGCGAAAGTCTTACTCGACGCATACGGTGATACGATCAAAGTATGAGTCCAGGTCCGAAGCAGCCCAAGGTCCGGTTGACGGTCACCGTCGACGCCGAACTGGCCGCCGCCGCACAGGCGGCTGTGCAGGCCGGCGACGCCGACTCGGTGAGCAGTTGGGTCAACGCCGCCATGGCGGCCCGCTCCGCCGAGCACCAGAAACTCGCCGCCCTTCGCGCGGCGGTGGCCGCCTACGAGGCGGAGTTCGGTGAGTTCACCGAGGAGGAGATGATCGAGAGCGAACGCAGAGCCCGCGAGGCGGCTGAGACCTTCCGGCGCGAGTTCGCCGCGCGCATGCAATCGCGCGCCGGATGACGCTCATCCTCGATGCCGGAGCCCTCGTCGCGCTCGAACGCGGCGATCGGGAAAGCTGGGCCCTGGTCAACACGGAGGCGGCCACGGGAAGAAAGGCCGTGACTCATGGCGGCGTCCTTGCGCAGATCTGGCGCGGCGGCTCCGGGCGCCAGGCCCGGCTCTCCCTGGCGATGAGCGGGATCACGGTTCGCGACCTCGGCGATTCGCTGGGCAGGGCCACCGGGTTGCTGCTCGGCAGGTCAGGAACCAGTGATGCGATCGATGCGGCGTTGGTGGTCTTGGCCCAGGACCACGATCGGGTGCTCACCTCCGATCCCCATGACCTCGCATACCTCGCCATGGCCGCAGGCAAGCACCTCGACATCCTTCCGGTCTGACGTTTCATCACTTTCGCGAGGACCAGTCGATTCCGCGAACCCGATTAGCCATCAGGCTCACACAGATGGCCGCTGGCGATAGCGTCTGCGGGGTGACGAGCATCGAGTGGAGCGCAGATCGCGACCTCGTCGTGCACGGCGACAACCTCGACGTACTGCCCCTGATCCCCGACGGCGCGTTCACGCTTATCTACCTCGACCCACCCTTCAACACCGGGCGCACCCAACAACGCGATGCCATGCGGACGATCCGCTCCGAGACCGGTGCCCGCACGGGGTTCGGCGGGTACAGCTACGACACCGTGCGCACCACGCTGATGGCCTACGACGACACCTTCGGCGACTACTGGGAGTTCTTGTTCCCGCGCCTGGAGCACGCCTGGCGCCTGCTCGCCGAGGACGGCACCCTCTACCTACACCTGGACTACCGCGAAGTGCATTACGCCAAAGTGTCACTGGACGCCTTGTTCGGTCGCGAGTGCTTCCTCAACGAGATCATCTGGGCCTACGACTACGGCGCCCGCACGACGAAGAAGTGGCCGGCCAAACACGACACGATCCTGGTCTACGTCAAGGACCCCAAGCGCTACCACTTCGACTCCGCGGAGGTGGACCGCGAGCCCTACATGGCGCCCGGTCTGGTGACGCCGGAGAAGGCCGCGCGCGGCAAGCTGCCGACCGATGTCTGGTGGCACACGATCGTCTCCCCCACCGGCAAGGAGAAGACCGGGTACCCGACCCAGAAGCCGGAAGGGATCCTGCGCCGGATGGTCACGGCGAGCACCCGACCGGGAGACCGCGTCGCCGACTTCTTCGCCGGCTCCGGAACCCTCGGCGCCGTCGCCGCTTCGCTCGGGCGCCGCTACGTCCTGATCGACGCCAGCCCCGACGCCATCGAGGTCATGCGCAAACGCCTCGGCGACGGGCCCGACTACATCAGCTGACGTCGTACCGGATCGAGCCCGTCTGGCTGCCGCAGTTCGTGGCGGCTGAATCAGGCGGCTTCCAAGACCAGCAACGGGATCTGACGGTCCGTCTTGTCCTGATACTCCGCGTACGGCGGGTACGCCTCGACGGCTCGCGCCCACCATTCATCCCGCTCCGTGCACTCGGCCTGACGGGCGATGTAGGACTTCGTCTCGGCGCCGTCCTGCAGTTTGACCTGCGGGTTCGCGGTTACGTTGGCGTACCAGGCCGGATTCTCCGGCGCCCCGCCCTTGCTGGCGACCATGGCGTAGCTGCCGTCGTGCTCGACGCGCATCAGCGGCACGTAGCGTTCCTTGCCTGTCTTCGCGCCCGTCACGGTGACCAGCACCACGGGCCTGTCGAAGACGGTCACGCCGTCGGTCGTGCCAGTGCGCAGGATCGTGGATGTCTGGTCGCGGACCCACTCGGTCGGGCTCAGTTCGGTATTCGAGGTCATAACTCCAACGAACGGCCCGACGGCGACCGCTATTCCACTGCGCAGCCCTGATGATGTAGCCTTACATCATGCTACGCACCCAGATATCTCTAACCGAGCACGAGCGTCGGACGTTGGACGAGGTCGCCGCGCGCACCGGCCGCTCCATCTCCGCGCTCATCCGGGACGCGATCGACGCGGTGTACGGCGCGGACCGCTCAAGCGAGGACGACCTGGCGGTCATGCGACGAACGTTCGGTGCCTGGGCCGAGCGAGACCTCGACGGCGCGGCCTGGGTCGAGCAGATCCGTTCTGGATCGCGACTGCACGGCGTCTGACGTGCCCGCAATCGTGGACACCTCGGTGCTGATCGATTATCTGCGCGGCGTGCCCGGGGCGGCCGAGGTCCTCGAGCGGGAGCGTGCCCTCGCACCGCTGCACGCCAGCGAGATCACGCGTTTGGAACTTTTGGCAGGGATGCGCACCGACGAGGAGTCAGACACACGGGCGCTGTTGACCACCCTGCGCTGGCATCCGCTGGACGCAGACGTCGCGGAGGAGGCAGGCGCACTCGGGCGTCGCTGGCTGCCCAGCCATCGCGGCGTGGACGGCGCCGACCTCGCCATCGCCGCGACGACCATCCGCTGCAAGGGTCGCCTGCTGACCCGCAACGTCAAGCACTTCCCGATGTTTCCCGACCTGCAAGCTCCCTACTGACTGGGCGTCACAGTCCTCAGACAACAACCGATCGGCTTGGCTCAGCGGTCCGGGCACCCCACCGCAATTGCCAACGCGGTGCACAGCTCGAACATGCGCTGCTCGGAGAGCGAGCCAATCCGCCGCACGAAGCCGGTGCATCACCACCGCAGGACGCGATCTGTCCATGTCGGCAAGCCAGATCTCCCCACGCCGGGGCGGCTCACCAGTCAAGATCGGCCGCCGCCAATCCGTCGATGCTGAGGTCAGCGAAATCGGCGACGTGAGGTTGCACGGGCTCTGCGGCGTAGCCGCGCGCAAGCTGCGGGGTCGGTGGCGGGAGCGGATCCGGGGCGAACAGGATCGATAGCCGGATGCCCGCGGTTGTCGCCGCCGGTTCCTCGGTCCGGGTTTCGCCGGGCGGGAGGTAGTCCTCGATCACGGGCCCCAGCGGCGTCCCGCCGGCGCGCTCGATCTCCGCGAACAACGCGAGGTAAGCCAGCGAGAGCGAGTCGGGCCCGCCGGAGTGCACGGTGCTGACGGCGGGCCCGCCGGCCAGGACAACGGTGCGCAGATCTCCGGGCCCGTCCACGAACGGCGCGAACACGAACCCGGCGACGTCGTCCTCGAAGTCCAGCGGGAAGGTCCCACCCCAGGGCCCTGCTCGCCGAATCCCCCGCGGCGCAGGTCGGTGCGCAGCGCGGCTATGGCTCGCAACACCGCGTCCTGCTGTTCCGAGAAGGGACAGCGGAACTCGCGAGTCGCCACCTGGCGCTCCGTCAGGTTCACCCTGCGGACGCGGTACCTGGCCGGCGGCCCCGCGAGAAGCTCGTCGAGTTCCGCCAGGCGACGGCGCCCTAGGTCGACCTCCCCGCTGATTCGGCGCCGTTCTCGCAGCAGCGCCGTCGAGGCCGCCTCGCCGCCGGTGAGGATCGCCGAGATCTCAGCCGGCGCCACCCCGAGCGCTCGTAACCGCGCAATCAACTCGGCGGTCGGGAGTTGGTCGACCCGGTAGCGACGGTAGCCACTCACCTCATCGACCTCTGCCGGTGTGAGCAGTGCGATCCGGTCGTAATAACGCAGGGTCGAGACCGGAAGCCGACAGCGCCGCGCGAATTCGCCGATCAACAGTCCCGGATCGTCCCTCACGACGGCAGGATGCCTCATCCGCGGGCGACCGCAGGCTCCAGGATGCGCACCGTGCTGCGCCGGGCGACGATCGCGGCGACCACCGCAGCCGGGATTCCCTGCGCGTGCAAGGTCGCAGCCCGGTCGAAGAACTCGCGGTAGCGGAAACACCTGCCGTTCCTGAGCTCGAACCAGGAGACGCCGGGGAGCAGCAGCCGGGCTCCGGCGCCGAACCGGACCGAGTCGGAGACGGTGTAGTCGAACTCCCACTCGGCGACGATGTTCTCCGGGCCTCCCGCCGACCGGATGTGAGTCCAGATGCTGCGCGCCGACTCGGCGAACGTCCGCTCGAACAATCCGCGCAAGGCGTCGCGGCCCACATAATCGCCGAAGAAGATGTCCCGGTAGTCGATGTCGTCCGTGAAACAGTCGAGGACTGCCTCGATGTCGCGGGCGTTGTGGGCGGCCAGTAGCTGATGGGTGAAAGTTGTCATGACCGTCAGGCTGAACCCTGAAGCCGGTTGAGGGTCAACCCGACGATCCCCCCTTGCGGGCGCGGTGCACGTTGAGCAGTAACCCGACAGCCATCAGATTGGCCAGCATCGCGGTGCCGCCGTAGGAGACGAAGGGCAGCGGCAGGCCGGTGATGGGCATCAGGCCCAGGGCCATCCCGATGTTCTGAAACGCCTGGAACGCGAACCAGCTCACGATTCCCGCGCACAGCAGCGTGCCGAACAGGTCCGGAGCGCCGCGCGCGATCGCACCGCCCCGCCAGATCACCAGCGCGAACATCAGGATCAGCGCGCCGGTGCCGAGCAGGCCCGTTTCCTCCCCGGCGACGGTGACGATGAAATCGGTGTGCTGCTCGGGCACGAACTGCCCCCCGGTCTGGGTGCCCTGGAACAGCCCAGTGCCGGTCAGGCCCCCGGAGCCGACCGCGATCCGCGCCTGATTGACGTTGTAGCCGACGCCCGCCGGGTCCAGTGCCGGGTTGGCGAAGGCGGCGAAGCGAGCCAGCTGGTAATCGCCGAGCAGGCCTGCCTGCCACACCACGATCGCCCCCAGCACCGCCGTGGCCAGCAGCGCTGCGAGCACCCGCAGCGGCACCGCCGCGACGACCAGCACTCCGCAGAGAACAGCGAGGAGCACCATCAACGACCCGGCATCGGGCTGCAGCGCGACCAGCACTATCGGGATGGCCGCCAAGAGCAAGGTCGCCGGCACCTCCCGGCCGCGACCAGGTCCGCTGCACGCCAGCTCCGCTGTGCCTTCGCGACGCTCGGCGAGCAGCACCGCCAGCCCGAGGACGAGCGCAAGCTTGGCGAACTCCACCGGCTGAGCAGAGAAGGCGCCCACCATGATCCAGGAGTGCGAGCCGTTGATCGTGGCGCCTAGGGGTGAGAGCACCAGCACCAGCCCCGCGATCGCGGCCAGGTAGGCCAGCGGCGCGAGAACCCGCAGGCGGCGGTAGTCCACGCCGGCGATGGCCAACGCCAGCACGAGCCCCAGCACGATCGAGATCACATGACGATACATCAGATACTCGGGATCACTACCCGCCGCGATCAGGCGCGGCCGGGTCGCCGAGTAGACCAACAGAGTCCCGAAACCGCACAACATCAGTACCGCGCCGATCAGCAGCGGGTCGGCGCCCCGACCCTTGCTGCGCGGCGCACCTAGCAGCGTGGGCGGATGTGCGCGCCACGCGGCAGCATTCGGGGCCGGCCACGAGGTCAGGGTCATCGAGGGCGCCCGAATGTACCGTCGGGGCGGGCCGGCGGCAGCCGCGTCGGCGGCGGCCCGCCGGGCATCACCGGGTCGCGCCCCACCCCCACGAGCGCCTCGATCACCGAGCGCACCGCCGGACCTGAGGTGCCGCTGCCGGTTCCGCCGTGATTGACGGTCAGCACCACCGCGTAGCGCGCCTTGCCCCCGGGTTTGGCGGGCGCCAGGCCGGCGAACCAGGAGGACGGGGGCTCACCGAACCTCTCCGCCGTCCCCGTCTTGGAGCCGACGGCGATCCTTCCCAGCGGAAAGCCGTCGAACACTCGCGCCGCGGTCCCGTTCGTGCTGACGCCGAGCAGCGCCGCACGCAGGTAACGCAGCACCTTGGGCGGCACCCCGACCCGGCCGTCGGAGATCGGGTCGAACCTGCGCACCACTTCCCCATCCGGGCTCAACTGCGCCTTGGCCACGTGCGGACGCCACAGTCTGCCGCCGTTAACGATCGCCGCGTACACCCGGGCAAGCTGAAGCGGCGTCACCAAGGTGTCGCCCTGGCCGATGGAGAAGTTGATCGCATCCCCCGCGCGCATCTTGTACCCGTCGACGCAGTTCTCGGTGTCGAGCGCGTGCAGGTAGTCCGCACGGCGGGGGTCGCTGCGGCGCAGCTGGTCGTAACCGTCCTTCGCGCGCGCGCAGGTGGCCTCCCGGGTCGCCTCCCAGTACGAGCGTTTGAACTCACGGTCGGCGATGCGCCCGCCGATCTCCTCCGGCAGGTCAATGTTCGTCGGTCGGCCGAGCCCGAACTTCGCTGCCATCCGCTGTAGCGGATCGGCAGGGCTCGAGATCGGAGATGACCCTCCATCACGTAGCCATAGCTCGTGAGCGATTCGGTAGAAGACGGTGTCGCAGGAGAGCTCGAGTGCGCGCGCGAAGCTGAGGCGACCGTAGCCGGCGGACTCGAAGTTTTTGAACTTCTGACCGCCCACGGTGTAGGACTTCGGGCACCGGTATCGGCCGTCGAGGTCGTAGCCGGCACCGGCCGCCGCGGCGACCGAGAGCACCTTCAACGTCGAGGCCGGTGGGGTGGCTGAGCCGATGACCCGCGAGAGCAGTGGGGACCCGGCGGCGGGGTCGGTCAGGCTCGCGTAGTCACGCTCGGAGATCCCCCCTACCCACAGCCCCGGGTTGTAGGTAGGTGCACTGGCCATCGCCAGCACCGCGCCAGAACGCACGTCGATTACGACCAGTGCGCCGGAATCCGCCGGGTACGTCCGATCGCGAAAGTCGGGAACGGTCCTGGCCCGGCGGATCGCCGCATCGAGCTGGCGCTCGGCGAGCGCTTGGAGTCGGGCGTCCACGGTCGTGACGAGGGTGTCGCCGGGGACCGGGGGGGTCTGGGTGAGGTTGGAGATCACTCGGCCACGGTGATCGACCTCGACCCGCGTCACTCCCGGTGTCCCCCGCAGCAGGCCGTCGTACTGCTTCTCCAGACCGGCCCGCCCGACCAGGTTCGCTGCGCCGAGCCGCACCGCAGCAGCGTCCACCGAGCGCTGTGCGGCGGTCTGTTCGGCATCGGCGGTCTGCAGGTACCCGAGCAGATGCGCCGCGTTGGCACCGGCCGGCGTCGGGTAGCTGCGGACGGTCCCTGCAATGGCATCGACCCCGGGGAACAACTCACGACGTTCCAGGATGGCCAGTGCCGTCACTGGGTTGACGCCGACCGCGACCGGCACGGGTACGTAGGGCGATCCGTTCCAGCAGGGCCGGGTGACACCGGGGGCGCACGGCCGGATCCGGGCCCGGATCTGCAGGACGTCGAGGTCGAGCACCCCGGCCAGGCGGGTGAGCACCGCCGCCCCTCGGTCGTCCTGCCGGGACAGCGCCGCGGGATCGACCCTCACCTCGACCTGGCTGCGGTTACGCACCAGCGGCCGGCCCTGGGCGTCCAGGATCAGCCCGCGTGGTGCGGGGACCAGCACCTCACGCACGGTGTTCTCACTCGCGGCAGCGGAGTAGGTCTGCGCCGACGCCACCTGCAAATGCCAGAGCCGGCCCGCCAGGACGAGCATCAGGGCCAGCCCGACGCCCGTCACGATGCGGATGCGGCGTCGACTGCTCGCACCTGCTCCCCCCGGATCCGGGTTCACCGCAGCGCTCCCGCACGCAGGTCGGGGCGGGGTCCTTGGGCCAGCCGGCGAACGCCCGGGACGACGACCACCGCAAGGAACAGGGAGCTGAGCGCGAGGGAAGGCAGGTGATTCAGCTCCCTCAGCGGCTGGGCGCGGGGGTCACCCAGTAGCTGACCGAGCAGTGCGAAACCCGGGTGCGCCAGTGTCACCACCGCGACGCCGGACCCCACCGCGAACGGCCAGGACAGGCGCGAGGCTGCCCACCGCCCGGCTAGCGCGCCCAGTGCGGTCAGCACGAACGTCCATTGACCGAGCGCATGATCGGCCGGTGGCAGGACATCGAGCGCGAGTCCCCCGCCGAAGCCGGCGAGCATTCCCGCACACGGTCCGGCGCCGAGCCCCACGGCGGCGATCGCGAGCACCACGAGATCCGGCGTCCCGGCCCCCGGCCAGGGCAACAGCGCCACGACCCCGACCTGAAGCACGGCCAGCAGCAGCCCCAGCGCCGCCAACCCCGCGGCGCGGCGCGTGCTCACGGCGCCGAACGTGCGCTGGCCGACGAGCGGCCGGTGACCACGGCCACCACGTCCAGCGCGCTCATCCGGGCGTAGGGCCGCACGGTCAGCACCTGACCCGACTGCCCATCCCCACCGGTGGCGGAGGCCACCTCACCCACGGCGACATCGGGAGCGAACGGGCGCCCGCCCGGCGAACCGACCGTCACCAGACGGTCCCCCGGCGAAAGGCGGGCGTTGCGGTTGAACAGCGTGAGGCGGGGTAACGAGTCCCCCCCGCCGGACAAGGTGCCCATCTCTCCGCTGCCGGCCACCCGAACACCGACGGTGAAGATCGGATCGACGACCAGCAACACGGTGGACACGTTCGGGCCCACCGACACGATCCGCCCCACCAGGCCGCCGGCGGACAGCACCGTGGCGTCGCGCGCGACCCCGTGGGCGCTACCGACGTCGATCGCCACCGTCCAGGCGTAGCCCGGGTCGGAGTTCACCGCGACCACGCGCGCCATCGCCACGCTCAGACCGATCGCGGAGCTCACCGCGGTGAGGTCGGTGGCCGCACCGCCGCGGCGGACAACAGCGTCGAGCTCACGTACCTGCAACTGAAGGGCTGTGTTGGTCTCCACCAACTCGGCGATCCGCTCGGATTGTGAATAGCCGTCACCCAAGGCGATGGCCGATGCAGTCAGCGGTCGGGTCAGGGCGGCAACGCCGGACTGCAGCGGAGCCAGTACACCGGCCGCGGCCTGCCGGATCGGTGCCGCCGGCGAGTCGGCGGATTGTCCGCGGGAGTCGACGATCGCCACGCTCAGCGCAGCGACAAGCAACCCTGCAAGGACCGCCCGCGAGGTGGTGGTGTCGCGGATCATCGCTGCTAGTACCGATGCTGGTAGGGGTTGTGCGAGGCAAGCACGGCCTGCAATGCCTCGAACTCCTCGACGCAGCGGCCGGCACCGAGGGCCACGCAGTCCAGCGGCTCGGTGGCGACGTGCACGGGCATCCCGGTCTCGTCGGCGATGCGGTCATCGAGGCGACGCAGTAACGCGCCGCCACCGGTGAGCACGATGCCGCTCTCCATGATGTCCGCGGCAAGCTCAGGTGGGCAGGAACCCAGCGTCGTGCGCACTGCGTCGACGATCGCGTTCACCGGTTCGGTGATCGCGAGGCGGATGTCCTCGGCGGTGACGACGATTGTCTTGGGCAGACCGGTCACCAGGTCACGGCCGCGAATCTCCGCGGCCTCGGAGGTCTCGATCGGCAGCGCCGCACCCAAGGTCAGCTTGATCGCCTCGGCGCTGCGTTCGCCGAGCATGAGCGAGTACTCCTTCTTGATGAACGCAATGATCGCCTCGTCGAACTCGTCGCCGGCCACCCGGATCGACGCGGCGTTAACGATGCCGCCGAGGGAGATGATCGCGACCTCAGTGGTGCCACCGCCGATGTCGATCACCATCGACCCGGTCGCCTCGGCGACCGGCATCCCGGCCCCGATCGCCGCCGCCATCGGCTCCTCGACGATATGCACGGCGCGGGCACCTGCCTGACTCGCCGCCTCGATGACGGCGCGTCGTTCGACGCCGGTGATGCCCGAGGGCACGCAGACCACCACCCGCGGCTTGGCGAAGTAGCGTCGCTTGTGCAACTTCTGGATGAAGTAGCGCCGCATACGTTAGGTGATCTCGAAGTCGGCGATCACCCCGTCCTTGAGGGGGCGCACGGCGACGACGTGCGCGGGGGTGCGCCCGATCATCGCCTTGGCCTCGGACCCGACCGCGACGACCGCGCCGGTGATCGTGTTGACCGCGACGACGGAGGGTTCGTTCAGGACGATTCCACGCCCGCGTACGTAGACCAGGGTGTTGGCGGTGCCCAGGTCGACGCCGATGTCCCGCCCGATGAACGAGCGCAGGGACGACGCCATCGAACCTCCGGACGCGCTGGCGGGAGCGGCCGGCGCAGTAGGGGGAACGGCACGGCCAGAGGCCTTCGTACCACGAGGCGCAGCGGCCGGCGGCAGGGGCGGCGCCGGCGCGGCGGGGGTCAGTACGGCAACTGCTGCAGGGGCGGCGACTGCTGCCTGCGGGGTAGCCGGCGTCGCCGGGGGTGCCGAGGCGGGCGGCGGCTCTGCATCCACGCGGATCACGACGGCGCGGGTGGCGTCATCGACGTTGGCGCGCCCGGCCTTGCGGGCCGGGTCAGGCCCGCGGGAAGGGGTCGGGGGGGTCACAGTCATCGCCATCGGAGGAGCCTTCCGGTACAGATGTGACTAATGAGGCAGTTGTGACGTTATCAATCGGAAGTGGCGAGATTAGTCATGGAAAGTCCAAGAACGCGGCATCGACGCGTGGCGCAGTCGGGCCTATGCGGAGATCGGGCGGGATGCATGGCCAGGCGGCGGAGGAAGCGGGTACCGCACTTGTACCCGCAACCACGAGAACGCGGCCAGGCGCCCGCCGGGCACCGCAGGGGTCAGCCGGGCACCGCAGGGGTCAGGCCTGCGGGAACCAGAGGGCTATCTCGCGCGCGGCGGATTCGGGGGAATCCGAGGCGTGGATCAGGTTCTCCTGGTTGGACAGCGAGAAATCTCCTCGCACGGTGCCGGGTGCGGCCTTGCGGCCGTCGGTGGCCCCCACCATCGTCCGGATGACGTCGATCGCCCCGTCTCCGGACAGGATCAGCGCCACCACGGGTCCGGAGGTGATGAACTCGCGCAATTCCGGGTACCAGGCCTTCTCCACGTGCTCGGCGTAATGCGCGTCGGCCGCCGCCTTCTCGACGGTGCGCAGATCCATCGCCTCGATCACCATGCCCTTGGCCTCGAAACGGGCCAGGATCTGACCCACCAGGCCGCGACGGACACCGTCGGGCTTGACCAGAACGAGACTCTTCTGCGGCACGCGGAACTCCTTGAATCGCGGGGGCTGGGGATCGCCCGAGACTATCCGGCGGTCGGTGCCTCATCGCCCGGGTGTTCGGGCGCCACGGCCACCATCGCGCCGATCCGCAGCGCCGCGATCCACAGGCCCCCGAAGATCAGGCCCAGTATGATCATCACCGGCACCACGATCGCGGTCGCCAGGACCAGGACCTGCACCGTCCAGCCCAAGGGAACTCCCGCCGGGCTGCGCAA
This sequence comes from Sporichthyaceae bacterium, assembly GCA_052388275.1. GTDB lineage: Bacteria > Actinomycetota > Actinomycetes > Sporichthyales > Sporichthyaceae > JBQTII01. The sequence goes on from JBQTII010000033.1 coordinate 16,804, forward strand.
GGCCCCGCCGGCCGCGATGGCGGCCAGGGCGAGACCGCTGCCGACCGCGATGGCCGTGGCCGAGGACACGTCGTCATCAAGGCGCGAGGCGACCAGCCCGGCAAAGAACACCACGAAGCCCTCGAAGGTGAGCACCACCGCGCACAACCGGCGCGTCATCTTCGCCCGCGAGGCCGGGGTCAACCCCCGCGGCGGTTCGTGACTTTGCGCCATCACCGCCCGCCAGTTTCCTCGGGCCGTCGGCCCGTGGGTATGCCTATCAGCCCGCGGGCGGGC
>JBQTII010000034.1:0-41851 GCA_052388275.1 Sporichthyaceae bacterium
TCGAGTTCCTGCCTGCGAGCGCAGGCAGCGAGTTGGCGATGCGGGCCTCCAGTTGCACCTGCCCGGTCGGCTCGGGGTGCAAGCACGCCGTCGCCCTGTTGCTCAGCGTGTTCGCCGAGGTCGAGGACGAGGACCCCTACGCGCAGGAGCCCGAGTTTGCGCCGGTCGAGCCGCACTGGAGCGAGATGCTCGCGTTGCTCGCTGAACCGGGCCCGGGTGCGGGCACTGCGTACACCGAGCTGGGCATCACCCTCGCACTGACCCAGGCGTCCTGCGGCAAGGACCCGGAACAGGAGTGGAACCTGACCGCGCGCCTGGTGCGCCCGGGCAAGAAGGGCTGGATCGCCGGGGACCTGGCGTGGAATCGCATCGACCACCTGCGCTACAGCGACAACTACGACCCGGCGCACGTCGCCCTGATCCGCGAACTGCACACGCTGCACCAAGCGAGCCAGGCGGGCCACGTCGGCTACTACTACGGCTACAATTCGGCCCAGCGCACCATCGACCTGGCGCAGATTTCCTCGCGCGCGATGTGGGCCGTGCTGCGGGACCTACCGCAGGCCGGGGTCCCGCTGATGCACGCCGGAGCGATGCCCACGCTGATCGCGCCGCCCGCGGCAGCCACCTTGTCCCTCGATGTCGGCGCGTGCCCGGAGGCGCTTGCGGTGCGCCCGCTGCTGCGCGTCGGCGACGATGCGGTCGCCGCGGTGCCCGTGCTGTTCACGGCGGGTGGGCACGGAGCGGTACTGGTCGAGGCCTCCGCACTGGCCGGTAAGGACCCGGGCCGCTGGCCGCTGCGCCTGGTCTGGTTCGCGCAGCCGCCATCGCCTGCTCTGCAGTCCTGGGCCGCTCACGCGACATCGGCGCGAATCCCGGCCGCCGAGGTTGAACGGTTCCGCGTCGACTACGTCCCGCGGTTGCGCCGGCTGGCGACGTTGACCTCGGCCGACGGGTCGTTCGCGCCGCCGGTCGTGTCCGCGCCTGCCCTGCTGCTGCGCGCCACCTTCGGCGACGGCCATGCCCTGGACCTGGGCTGGGCCTGGACCTACGACGTCGACGGGCAACGTCACGAACTCCCTGTCCATGACGAGGCGTCAGTATCGAGTGCAGCGTTTCGAGACGCGGCCGCGGAGACGGCGTTGCTGAGCGCGCTGGACGCCGAGGTGCCCCGCGCCCTGGCCGGCACCGCACGGGCGCTGTCCGGGCTGGACACGATGCGCTTTCACACCGAGACTATGCCGCTGCTGCGGGGCCGCAGCGACCTCGAGGTCGTCCTGGAAGGGACGGCAGCGCACTATCGCGAGGCCGGGGACGCGGTGGCGATTGCAGTCTCGGCCGACGAGCGTCCAGGCGATGTGGACTGGTTCGACCTGGGGATCACGCTGCGCGTCGAGGACCGCGAGGTCCCCTTCCGCGAGCTGTTCGTGGCGCTCTCGCACGGTGAGAGCCATCTGCTGCTGCCGGACGGCGCTTACTTCTCCCTCGACAAACCCGCGTTGCTGACGCTGCGTCGCCTCATCACCGAGGCGCAGGCACTGGCGGACAAGCCCGACGAGCCGCTGCAGATCAGCCGCTACCAGGCCGGCCTGTGGGACGAACTCGTCGAGCTCGGGGTCGTGGAACGTCAGGCGCAGGCCTGGCAGCGTCAGGTCGCCGGTCTGCTCGAACTCGCCTCGCTACCCAGCCCGCCCGCACCGGCCGGCCTGACCGCAACCCTGCGCCCGTATCAGGCCGCGGGGGTCGGCTGGCTCGCGTTTCTGTGGCAGCACGGTCTCGGTGGGGTACTGGCCGATGACATGGGCCTGGGCAAGACAGTGCAGGCACTCGGCCTGCTCTGCCACGCGCGCGAGAGCGCCCCGGCGGCGCCGCCGTTCCTGATCGTGGCCCCGACCTCGGTGGTGCCGAACTGGCCCGCCGAGGCCGCCAGGTTCGCCCCCGGACTGCGCGTGGTGGCCATGACCGACACGCTGCGCCGCAGCGGGCGCAGCCTGGAGGAGATCACCGCCAGCGCCGATGTCGTCATCACCTCCTACACCCTGTTCCGCCTCGACATCGAGGCGTGGGCGGGCGGGGAGTGGTCCGGGCTGCTGCTGGACGAGGCCCAGATGGTGAAGAACCATCAGTCCCAAGTGCACGCCTGCGCTCGCCGCCTGCCGGCGCCGTTCAAGTTGGCGATCACCGGCACACCGATGGAGAACAACCTGATGGAGCTGTGGTCGATGTTCTCGATCACCGCGCCCGGGCTGTTCCCGGCGCCCGAGCGCTTCAAGGACTACTACCAGCGTCCCATCGAAGGCCGCGCCCGCCCGCAGGGCGGGGCAGGCAGCGGGGCGCAGCGGTTGGCGACGCTACGCCGGCGGATCCGCCCCTTGATGCTGCGCCGCACCAAGGAACAGGTCGCCCCCGAATTGCCCGCCAAGTCCGAACAGGTCCTGGAGGTCGCGCTGCATCCGCGTCACCGCGCGATCTACGACCGGCGCCTGGCCCGCGAACGCTCCAAGGTGCTCGGGCTGCTGGCGGACATGGACCGCAACCGCTTCCAAATCTTCCGCTCGCTCACCTTGCTGCGGCGCCTGAGTCTGCACGCCGGTCTGGCCGACGAAGCACATGTCGGAGTTCCGAGCGCGAAGATCGACGCCCTCATCGAGCACCTGCGCGCCGTCGCCGAGGGCGGGCACCGGGCGCTGGTCTTCAGCCAGTTCACCGGCTTCCTCGCCCTGGTCCGCGAACGCCTCGACGCCGAGGGCATCGCGCACTGCTATCTCGACGGCAGTACGCGCAGCCGCGGCGCGGTGATCTCCTCGTTCAAGAACGGCGACGCCCCGGCCTTTTTGATCAGCCTGAAGGCCGGCGGCTTCGGGCTGAACCTGACCGAGGCCGACTACTGCTTCCTGCTCGACCCGTGGTGGAACCCGGCAGCGGAGACCCAGGCCGTCGACCGCACCCACCGCATCGGGCAGACCCGCACCGTGCTGGTCTACCGCCTGCTCTCCGCGGACACCATCGAGTCCAAGGTCAGGGCGCTCGCGGCCCGCAAGGCGGTGCTCTTCGCCGACGTGATGGGCGACGACGGCACCGACGCGTTCAGCAAGGCGCTCAGCGCCGAGGATGTCCGAGGCCTGTTCGAGTGAGCCGATCGGAGTTCCGGGGGTGGCTGAGTTCGTCGGCCGCCAGTCGGTGGGTTTATTTGGGGCGCCGCCCCGAGGGCCGCACGGCGACGAGCTCACAGGTCGACGCCCAAATTGAGCACGCCAAGGTAGCCGCGTCCGCGCCGGTGCAGATCCAGCAGCCCGGTCCGGTCGAAGAAGTTGTCGTCGTCGTTGCTGGTGCGCCGTCCCGACCGCCCGCCGTACGCGGGGGCCGCGAGTACAGCGTCGGAGATCGCGTCCTCGACGTAGAGCTGGGTGGTCAGCAGCGTCCGAGCGTCCAGGCGCACCTTGAGGTGCTGGTGCACCGACCGGCCCGGGTACCAGCCCGGGTAGATGGTGGTGAAGCGCACGATGCCACGGGAGTTGCTGACCTGCCCGCCGCGCAGGGCGTTGCGGTCGGTGTCCCCGCCACCGGTCCCCGGCCGCGGGGGCCGCCCGCCCGCGGCGAGGGAGGCAGCCTCGAAGCTGGAGTAGATACCGCCGGAATCGCACTGCCACAGCTCCACAAGCGCACCCGGCACCGCGACCGCTCGACCACCTCGTGCGCACCTGGAGACGTCGAGCACGCGCAGCGCGAGCTTGAGCGTCGTGCCCGGACGACCCTCGCGGATGTCGCGGCGGATCAGCTCGTCGTCGAGGTAGTACGGCCCCTCGATCGACTCCCGCACCAACGTGCACGTCCCGGCGCGCTTGAGCAGCTCGACATCCGAGGGCGGCCGGCGCCCGCTGGTTGCTGCCAGCAGACCCGGTGGCCCCAGCGCGGGGCTCGGCTGATCGATGGCGGCAATCGTCACCACGGCTCCCGCGCCGAGGACCCCGGCCAGGCCCAGTGCGCGGCGCCGGGTGATCGGGTGCCCGTGTGGATCGGTGCCGTCGGACACGTCGCGCTCCTTTGCGGGGTGTAGCAACCAGGGTTCATTTCGCATGCTCGCCCGTGCGTTGGGCGACCCCGTCATTGATACCCCCTGAAACACGATCGGGTCTGATCCGTGGTCGGGGAGGTAGCACAGTGCCGTGATCGTCGCGGTGCGGATCCTGGGGCCGTGGGACACTGGCCCAGTTGGGAGGGCTCGCATAGTGGCCTAGTGCGGTGGTCTTGAAAACCACTTTCGGGGGTGACTCCGAACCAGGGTTCGAATCCCTGGCCCTCCGCCCGCCTTCACACCGACGGCTCTCGCACAAAATCGTGACGGGTGAGGCGATCTCGGCGCACCAACCGTCACCTTGGTTCCGTCTGTGATCCCGGGTCTACGAGCCGGCGAGGTTGTCTGCGACGGGAGCCGCGATCACGTCGGGGGTCCTGCGATCTCGCATCTTTTCCGGCCGCTCGTGCGGCGGCGCGGCGGGCCCCAGTGGTCAGCAGCGGCGCCTCGTCGTCGGCGCCGGGTGGTCGGGGCAGGACGCGGGGGTTCAACCACGGACCGGCAAGATCGGTACTGACGTCCAGGACGGGCCAGGGCGGAAGCGCCGCGAGGTCCGCACCTAGAGCGTCCAGCAGGGCGAAGGCGTCTTGCAGGGCTCTAAGCACGCCATCTGCCGGAACGCGCAGGCGCAGCACGCATGAGGTGTCTGCCGCAGTGATGGCCCCGCCGATTTCAGAAGCAGCGGCGGACAGCTCGGGCGCGTAGTCCGAGGCGGGGACCGGGGCGCCGCCACGACCCGCACCGATCGTCATGCGCACGTCGTAGTCCTGATATCGCCCCATGATCCCCGCCTGCGAACCTCCGACCCCCGAGCCCGCTCAGCGAATCAGCTCAAGGCGGGCGAGGGAGGGTTTCGGCACAAATTGTGGATAACTCCCCTGAGCGACCGGACTGTGGATAACGGGATAACCGCAGGCCGCGGAAAATGTCAGGTGCTGGCCGCTCAGATCGCGGACGGCTACTGGCCGGTATCTGCGGTCCGCTCGGAGTGTCCGCCCGGCTGGGATGGAGTGGCGAAGCTGCTCTCGGTGAAGTCCGCGTCCGCCGCCGGCACCACGTCGTACTGCTCCTCCTCGGCGGCAGCCTCCTCGGCGGCGAGGTCGTCCACTGACTCGGCCTCCGGGACGGCAATCCAGTCCGCCATCCGCTGCGGGCACGCGAGCGTGATGCGCAGGGAGGTCTCATCACGCAGGTACTGCGCGGTGCTCTGGTCCCCGGTGTCGGTGTCGTTGGAGGCCAGCTGCGACGTGCGGAGCTCCTGGTAGGAGCTCGCCGGCGCGGTGCAGATCTCCTCGAGGCTGGCGGTCCATCGCTCGGAGTGGACCAGCACGTCCGGGCGGATCGACAGCTGCTGGGCGGTGTCGAGGTACTCCGCGTAGGGGACCTCGGTCCAGGCGAAGGCGTTAGTCAGGACCTGAGTCGTCTCTGCGACCACCGGGGCGATCGCAGCCTGCGGAGGAGCAGCATCCGACCCGCCCCCGCAGGCACTGATCCCGAGCAGGGCAGCGGCCACGGCCGCGCAAGCTGAGCGATGACGCATCGAAACCCCCCTTCGCGAGGGTAAGGCCATCCTGAGGCACTGTCAGGGACAACGACCCAGACGGCGCAAGGTTCTGCAACTTCCCCATTTGGCCTGGACCAAACCCCCCCGTCTGCTGGGTTTCACTTGCGCTTGGGGCGTCGCCGGCGCCGGAAGTCCTCGGCCCGGGCCGCAGTCCGCTGCAGGTCGGACTGCATGCTCTCGCGCATCGACGGGAGCATCCAGGCACCCATCGGGAACGCGGGGACCGCCTCCTCCAAGCCGCCGCGCAGCTTGATCGTCAAGCCCTTCTTGGTCACCACGAACCGCTCGACCTCGCTCCAGGCGAGTTTGCGCGCCCGCAGCCAGCCGACGATGACCACCTGATCCCCGAGCAGCAGGCGCATCCGCGCGGCACGGAAGGAGACCAGCGCGAAGACCGCAGCACCGCCGTAGCCGATGATCTTGTCCCGGCTCTCATCGCCGGCCGATCCGCCGTAGAGCAGGATCAGGCTGACCAGCGCCCAGGGCAGAAAACTGGCCAGTCGCTGCATGCGGACGGGGGCGAGGTTCTCCACGCAAGTGAGTCTGCCATGTGGGCCGGACCTGAGTGGGTGCCCGTCAGATGAGCTGGGCGTGCTTCCACAACAACGTCGACGGTCCGCCGATGAGCCCGGCCTCGCGCAGGAACTCGGTGATCTTCGCGGTCATCCAGCGCCGGGTCTCGCGGTGGTGCGGATTGGCCAACGCCGCCGCGCGGCCCTCCCCAGGCTTGATGCCCACGCTGGCGTAGATGTGCGGGTCCCACAGCGAATCCATGATCATGTAGGCGACGGTGGCGGCGACGTGACGGTGTACCTCGCGCATCGCGAAGTTCATCCCCGCCATCCGGTGGGTGACCTCCTCGCGCGCGTAGCGCACGTGCCGGGCCTCCTCGATCACATGGATGCGTGTGACCTGACGCATCAGGGGCTGGATCTCGTCGTTGTCCATCATGGCCCGCTGCATCCGGTCGGTGGCTTCCTCCGCGACGAGCACCGCGGCGAACATCGACGGGCCGCCGAGCGTGGCCTTGGCGAGCCGCGAGATCTCGTGCACCAGTCGGTGCGGCTTGTAGTGCGGGACTCCCATCTTCTCGATCGCGCGGGCGAACATGATCGAGTGCCGGGTCTCGTCGCCCAGTTCGGTGAGGGCGTACTGGGCGTGGGCACTGCGCGGGTCCAGGTCGTAGGCGTAGCGGGCGAGCAGTTGCATGAGGATGAGCTCGAACCACAGCCCGACGGCCATGCCACTGGCGAACTCATGCTTGCTCAGCTCGATGCGTTGCTCCGGCGTCAGGGCGTCCCAGAGCTCGGTGCCATAGAGCGAGACGCGTTCCAGCGGCATCCAGGCCAGGCCCTCGACGGGTTCGGCATCCCAATCGACCTCGGTCAGCGGGTCGAAGCTGTGCTTGGCCGAGGAATCCAGCAAGCGGTCCGCGACGGCGGCGCGGCGGACGTCGGGTTCGGCATGCTCGCGCAGACGCGGTGGCTTCGCCGGCGATGTGGCAGCGGCAGTCGCAGTAGCGGTGGGCGGTGTCACGGGGACCTCCGAAAGCCTTGACTGGTACGTGACGTACCACTCTAACTGATTACACGATACTCGGAGTACCACTCAATTGCTAGACTTCCCCGCATGTCTGCGCAAGGAAAGGCGGCGCCGCTGCGTGGGCAGGCGGCGCGCTGGGCCGGGCAGCGTGAGCGCCGGCGCGCGGAGTTCGTCGACGCCGCCCTGCGGGTGATCGCCGAGGTCGGACCGCACGCCTCGGTCGAGGAGATGGCGTCCGCCGCCGGGGTGGCCCGCACCCGCCTCTACCGGCACTTCACCGACCGAGCCGACCTGGAGCGCGCAATCAGCGCGCGGGTCGCGGAGCTGATCGTCGCCGAACTCGATCCGCTCTGGCACCCCGAGGGCTCGGCGCGGCAGATGGTCACCGCGGTGATCGGCGCGCACGTGCGCTGGCTGGCCGAGAACCGCAACTTGCACGGATTCCTGATCCGGCACGCCGCGCCGGCACCATGGCCGACGGTGCGGCCAGCGGGCGAAACACCGGTAACGGGATACCGGGGGGTCCGCCGCGCGGCCGCGGAGCAATTGACGGAGCTGTTCGGCGGCTACCTCGGTGTGCTCGGGGTCGCGGTGCCGGTGTCGAGCAACCTCGCGTACGCGGTCGTCGGAATGGTCGAATCGGTCACCGAGCAATGGGTCGAGCGAGGGGCACCGGCAGACACCGATGCCGTCATCGAGCAGCTCTCGCGGTGGACGATCGCCTGCATGGCGGATGCGCTGTGCGCCGCGGGGCTCGAACTGGACTTTGACGAACCGCTCCCGCCGTTGGATCTGGCGCCGTAGTGGGCAGCCCGGTCAGACGTTGTGCTCGCGCGAATCCGACAGAGCGGAGTGACCCACAGCCACCGCAGACGACGTGCCCAACGAACGGACCGCACCGCGATAATTGTCCAGGAACGGTAATCAGATGGATGTCCCCGAGTTGAGTCGCCGCGCCGCGCGGGCCGCGCAAGCTATGCTGCCCACACTCGAAGAAGCACACCGTTTGGACGCGGCCATTACGCGATCAGGGGGTGACTGGGGTTCGCTTTCTGAGTGGGCTAAGGATTTTATTCTAGAAGGCGAGCGTTTGGGCAAGAGGGGCGAATGGCGATCCGTGGCCGGCTAGTCCGCTGCGGTTGTTAACGATGCCTGACGCTAGCGGGCGAGAGCCCAGATCAGGGTCGGCGTCGCGGGATAACGGCGCGGAGGTTCGCCGTCATCCGCTCGAGGGTCTCCAGCATCGCCACAACCTCGGCGGGGTGCACGCCGTCGACGGTACGGGCCCGCAAGACGGCCACCGCGGCGGCGATCCGCGCCTGGGCCTCGGCGCCGTCCGCGGTCACGGTGTAGAGGTCCCCGTCAGTCTGGGCCCAGTCCCGGCGGACCAGGTCATCGACGACATCGGTCTGGGTCACCGCCGCCGCGACCCAGAAGGCGAGCATCGCCTCGGCGATCTCGGCGCGGGTGCGCGGGCGCTCGTGCAGCACCTCGAGCACCACCCAGTGCCGCCGGCGTAGGCCGTGGGTCGCCAGGGTGGCGTCGAGGGCCTGCTCGAAGAGCGTGTCCAGCGCCTTGACGCGGGAGGCGATCTCGCCCGCGCTCACGTTCGAGTGTTCAGGGGGCCTTGCGCCCGGTCACCGCGAAATGCACCAGGCGGTAGGCCGCGGCCTTGGCCTCGGTGGCCTCCGCGCCCTTAGCCGTTGCGGCAGCGCTGATCACTCCGACGAGGGCGGCGGCGTTCTTCTTGCCGTCGGCCGAGGCCGCGGCGATCGGAGCGCCGAGGTTGGACCGCAGCGTGGTGCGCACCTTCTTGTACCGGGCGTCGCCCTCGGCGGCCGAGCTCTCGATCACGCGGATCACCGCACCGTTCGCGCGCACGAACGCGCCGATGCCGTCAACCAGCGCGGTGGCGGAGGCGCCACCGGCCTTGCCGGTCCAGCTCGCCCCCTTATTGAGGGTCTTGAGGCCCGCGGACTCCTTCGCGACGTCCTGCGCGAGCGCCAGCACGGCGGTCTCGACGTCGGCGAAGTACTGGTAGAAGGTCGCGGGCGACGTCCCGACCTCGGTGACCACGTCGGTCACGCGGATGTTGCGGTACGACTTCGAGGAGAGCAACCCCGCCAGGGTCTCCAGGATTCGATCCCGGGTCGCGCGGGCACGAGTGCCGGCGACGCGCTGGTCGACGGTACGAAGGTTGACTTCCGGAGCGTCAGACTTGGCCACGTCTGCAATCCTTATCGCTAGATCTGACGAGTGATCACCAGCAGGGCTGATAATTGGCTGGGAACCGCCGCGCGTCGATGCGACGCAGCGTCAGTGCACGTTACCTCCTCTGCGGCGTACCCGCACGACCGCGGTCCACTCCTGGGGGATCCCGCCGTAACCTCGTCGGACCATGACCAGACCCGCGCTCCTGGCCGCACTCGACGCGGCGGCCGCCGCAGGCCCGTTCTTCCACCTGGAGACCGACCTGCCATCGCGCCCGGCCGGTGTGGTCGCCGACGGCCCTGTCGTCGCCGGCGAGGCACCCACCTGGCGCCCGTTCAGTGAGCTGGTCACCGACCCCGCAATAGCCCGGGCCCGGATCAGGGCGATCCGGGCCGGCATCGCCGAGCGAGGGCGCCTGGACCCCGATTCCGTCCCGGGCCGCAGCGCTGCCTCGCTCGCGCACCTCGGCCTGGTTTCCCGCCTGGTCTCCCCGGTCCTCGGTGCCGCGATCCTGGGGTGTGTAGTGCCGCAGCTGCGCAGCGCGGGGCTGTACTGGCGCGATGTGCTCGGCCCGGTGCCGCTGAGGGCTCCGCAGCTGGACGGCGTCGAGGTCAAGCCCGCCGATCCGGCGCGGATCGCCGACCTGCTGACCGTCGAGCTGCGGGCCGGTCCGGTGGCCGATCTCGGCGCGGCGATCGGGGCGGTGGGCGCGGTCTCGCCGAAGGTGCTGTGGGGCAATGTCGCCTCCGCGCTTGCCGGGGCCGCGCGGATGCTCGTCGCCGCGGGAGCAGATCCTGGCGTGCTCAGCGCGGTGCTCTCGCGCCTCCTCGCGCAGGGGCCGCTGACCGGCACCGGCGGGTATGTCGCCGGTGCGGGCTTCCGGCGCAATAGTTGCTGCCTGTATTACCGGGTACCCGGCGGTGGTTACTGCGGGGACTGCGTCCTGACGCCCCGCTGAACTCGGACTTCTGCATGCGTGTCGGGCTTTCGAAGGGGCAAATAAGCCCGGGACACACTCAGAAGTTGGCTAATGGGCGGGGATCTCCTCTCGCGGCGCCGTCACCGGCCGCTCGCCGCCGGCCAGCAGCTTGTCGGCGAGCGGGGCGAAGATCACCGCAACGGCCGACCACAGCAGCAGGTGCATCCCGAGGGAGTACACCCGGAACTCGGCGAGCACGTCGGCCGGGAAGCCGGGAAAGACCAGATAGCCCTCGTCGTCGCGCAGCGGGCGCGGGGTCTCGGTGGCGTGCTCTGCGCCGGTCGCGGCGACATTCTCGGCCAGGTGCCCCAGTGGCGGGAACGCCGCCATGATCACCGCGACGGCGGCGGTGAAGCCGGCGCCGGCCATCAGCGCGGCGTTCCAGGTGCCGAACCGCGGGCGCAGGCGCTGCCCCACCACGGTCGCGACGACGGCCAGGATCACCGCGAGCAGCACCACGAGCAGGAACAGGCCGGTGCGGTCTCGGATGGTGTCGTCGGCGCTGGCTGCCGGGGGGCTCGCGGGGTACTTCAGGAACGGGATCAGCGAGACCGTCACGAACCCTGCAGCGCCCAGCAGCAGGGCCAGCGGGCGCGGGCGGATCCGCCCAGTCCGCCCCAGGCACACGGCGTACGCGACGGCGAACAGCACCCCCATCGCGACGCCGAAGATCAGCATCCCGACACCGAGACCGGCGCCCGCCTGCATCCCGCGGCTGACCAGCGGCTCACCGGAATCGGCCTCGACCGCGAATCCGGCGGCGGTGTCCAACGTGGCCTGGGCAGCGGCGCGCCCGTCCTCGTAGGCGATGGCCCGATCGATCAGCGGCTCGGCGAAGACCCGGGCGAACACGAACGCGAGCAGGCCTGCCAGCGCGCCGGCGAGCAGCCCGCGCAGGATGAGTTTCTTCTCCATGGCGGTGTACCTCCGCGGCGTCAGTGGCAGGGGAACCCGAGGAAGTGTCGGGCGTCGTGCACGAACTCGTGCACGCCCTCGCCGGCGAACATCGCGACGGCGCCCTGGTCGGTGCCGATGAAGTAGTACATGAGCATCGCCAGCGCGGTGCTGCCGAGCAGCCAGGCCATGGCGGTGTGTTCGGCGACGACGAGCGGAGTCGCCGCGACCTCGGTGACCGGCGCGGAGTGAATGGCGCTCATGGGTGGCTCCTTCGGGGATCGTGCGTCCCACTGGTGGGGCGGATCGACGGGAGAGCCGGAGCTCTGACTCGGTCCGTCGAGCCTGCCGACGGGCCTCACAGTGGCGCGACCGTGCCGGATTCCCACCGGCTTCCCCTGGCTCTCGCGCGGCCCCACCTTCTCAGGGGGGCGGACCCTCGTCAAACCCCCGGGGGCGTACTCACCGGTGGCGGGCGCCGGGCGCGCGTGCGCATGATCAGCGCATGGATGAATACCGCGCCGCCAACCTGGCCAACTGGGAGGACCGGGTCCCGATCCACGTTGCCCCCGGGGGTTACGACCTCGAGCGTTTCGAGGCTGACCCGTCGGCGCTCTCAGACGCCGTCGCCTACGATCGCGAACGCCTCGGTGAGCTGAGCGGCCTGCGCGCAGTTCACCTGCAGTGCCACATCGGGACCGACACGGTCTCGCTGGCCCGGCTCGGTGCGAATGTCACCGGCGTGGACTTCTCGCCCTCGGCCCTGGCGGCGGCGGCGCAGCTCGCGGTGCGCGCCGGCGTGACGCTCGAGCTCGTCGAGTCCGAGCTCTACAGCGCCCCGCAAGCGTTGGCCGGACGGGCGTTCGACCTCGTGTACACCGGGATTGGCGCCCTGAACTGGCTGCCTGACATCAACGGCTGGGCCAGGGTGGTCGCTGCGCTGCTGGCGCCGGGCGGGCGGTTGTTCCTGCGCGAGGGTCATCCGATGCTGATGGCGCTCGAGGACGGTGAGAATGCCGGCGTCCTGGAGGTCCGGTATCCCTATTTCCAGACCGCGGAGCCGCTGCGCTGGGAGGAGGAGACCAGCTACGTCAATGTCGAGGAGAAGGTGGCGCACCCGGTGATCTACGACTGGGCGCATGGGCTCGGCGAAGTCGTGACGGCGGTGCTGGATGCCGGCCTGGCGGTCGAGACGCTTGTTGAGCATGACGAGTGCGAGTGGCAGGCTATCGCCTCGCTGGTGCCGACCTCGGGTGGGCGGTGGGCGCTGCCCGAGCGCCGCGAGCGGCTGCCGATGATGTACACCCTCATAGCGCGGGCGCCGTCCTGATCGAGGCGTCGAAGGTGCATAGAGTCGCGCCATGGTCCGGCTGCCACGTCCCTTGATCCGCGCGGTGATGCCCGCGGTCCGCATGGTCACTCTCGACCCCGCGACTCCCATAAAGGTGCGCCGGATCGGCACCGACCTCGTGGTGGGGACGTTGCCCGGCGCCCGCGGGGTGCGTAGCCGTCGCGGCGATCTCGGTGGCGTTCCCACCACACGATTCGACCCCCCGAACATGACCCCGAGCCCGGCCGACGGGGTGCTCCTCTACTTTCACGGCGGTGGCTACGTGGTGGGATCGCCGCGCTCGCACCGGCCGTTCTGTGAGCGCCTCGCCGCCGGCACCGGGCTCACGGTGCTGTCCCCGCACTACCGCCTGGCCCCCGAGCACCCGTTCCCGGCCGCGTTCGAGGACTGCCTCGCCCTTTATCGGGCGGCCCGCGCCGCCGGAACCCCGGCCGAGCGAATCACCCTCGCGGGTGACTCCGCCGGCGGCGGGCTCGCCCTCGCGGTCGCGATGGCCGCCCGCGATCTGGGCGAGCAGGTGCGCGCCCTCGCCCTGATGTGTCCGTTCGTCGACCTGGGCCCTGATGCGCTATGGCGTTCGGCCATCAACGCCACCTGCCCGCTGCTGAAGGGTCCGTCGCTGATCGCCGACTTTGGCCGGCACTACGTAGGTGCGGACTGTGTGGACTGGCGCGCCTCCCCGATCTACGGGGACTTCGCGGGCCTGCCGCCGCTGGTGGTGCACACCTGCTCCGAGGACCCCCTGCGCCCGGACGCACTACGCATGATCGACGCAGCGCAGAGCGCCGGGACCAAGGTCGAGCACACGGACTACTCGGGGCTGTGGCACGTCATCCACCTGCTCGCGAGCCTGTCCGCCGATGCCGACCGCGCAGTCAGCGACTTCGTCGACGCCGTGAACCGCACCTGAGGCACCGCCAACTCGCCGCGCCCGATAGTGATCCGCCCTGCGTCGTGCCCCGGACAAGGCCGACGGGCAGGGCAACAGTGGGGCGGTTCAGCCGCCGTGGTGCGGGGGGCGCTGCTCGCGCAACCAGTCCTCGCGTGCCTCGCCGTCCTCGCGCACCTCGCCCCAGCCGGCATCGGATTCGTCGGCATTTCGCTCGGGGAGCGGCGGCTGGGGGTCGACGGCCATGGGCTCAGTGTCACCCGGATTCCGGCCGGCTCCCAACTTCGGCCGGCCCGGAGCGCCCAGTAGCAGGCCCCGGTTCGTCGCCGAGGGGCGGCGGGCTGAGCGGGGTGTCGAAAGCCTCTGTGGAGGGAGCAACATCGGCCCCGACTTCGGTCGTGCGAGCGAAGGCGGCAAGAGCCGGGGCATGGCCGGGACCGCCCGGTCCAACAACTCCCACGGGCAACAGTCCGTGGGGTTCACGCGGTTGCCGAGGAGAAGGTCTTCTATCCGCAGTTGCTGCGGCGGGGACGACGGCGCGCAGGAGAAGACTTTCGACGCCATCGGGGACCACAACGACATCCGCGACGCTCTGCACGAAGCCGCCCGGCACGAGGTCGGCAGCGCGCCATGGTGGGAGGCCGTCGGTGCGGCGCGCGCCGCGAACACCGAGCACATGGGCGAGGAGGAAGACGAGGCGGTTGCGGATTTCCGCCGCCACGCCGACATGGCGCTGCGCGAGCGGCTCGGCCGGGAGTTCCTGGAGTTCAAGGCTCGCCACCCGGACCCGGGGGAAGTGGACACCTCAAGCCCCGATCCGCAGAGTACGTGGACGAGCACCAGAGCGCCTGACGAACCACACGAGGGAAGGTGTGAGCGGGACCGGATCGGGCAGCGGTGCACTATGACCAGAGAAGCAAACATTGCCACCCAGGAGCGCGCGGCCGCTCACCTCAACGCCGGCGAGATCGACGCGGGCGTCGACGCGCTGTTCGCGACGAACGCGGTCGACCACGACCCCGCGCCGGGACAACCACCGGGCAGGGAAGGTTTTCGGGCCTTCTTTCACGAACTGGCTGCCGCCTTCCCGGATGCTCAGCTCAAGCCCGCCGCGATGTCGGCCCACGAGGACACGGTCTGCCTCGCCTACACCCTCACCGGCACCCACAAGGGCCCCTTCCAGGGCATCGAGCCCACCGGCAAGCAGATCTCGGTGCGCGGTCTGCAGATCGCGCGCTTCGAGAACGCGCAGATCGTGGAGCGTTGGGGGAGCACCGACGAACTCGGCATCATGCGCCAACTCGGCGTGATGGCGCCCGCCCCGGACTCGGACGAGCCGAGCCACGCGCGGGGCATGGTCGACTCGGTAATGGACAAGCTGCGCGGCTGATAGGCGGTAGCCGCTGGGCGCGCGGCGCGCGGGTTGGCGGCGGGGCCGACGTTTTGGGCGTAGTCCATCGGGCAGGCCGGAGCCACATTCTTTCGCGATCACCGAGCGGACGGCGAGCCGATGCGCGCATTGACTTATCAGGGGAAGCGGGACGTTCGGGTCGAGGATGTGCCGGATCCGGTGATCTCCGAACCGACCGACGCGATCATCAAGGTGACCTCCACCGCGATCTGCGGCTCGGACCTGCACCTGTACGAGGTGCTCGGGCCCTACCTCAAGGCTGGGGATGTCCTTGGCCACGAGAGCATGGGCATCGTCGAGGAGGTCGGGCGCGACGTCACCCACATCCGCGCCGGGGACCGGGTGGTCATCCCGTTCAACATCTCCTGCGGCAGCTGCTGGATGTGCAGCCGTCAGCTCTACGCGCAGTGCGAGACCACGCAGAACGTCGCGACCGGCAAGGGCGCGTCGTTGTTCGGTTACACCTCGCTCTACGGCTCCGTCCCGGGCGGGCAGGCCGAGTATCTGCGCGTGCCGCAAGCGCATTTCGGTCCGGTGAAGGTGCCCGGCGACTTTGCTGATGAGCGGCTCCTCTACGTCTCCGACGTCGTGCCCACGGCATGGCAGGCGGTCGCGTATGCGGACGTCGACAAGGGCGGCACGCTCGCCGTGCTCGGGCTCGGTCCGGTGGGGCTGATGGCGGCACGGATCGCGCTGCACCGCGGGGTGGAGCGCGTGATCGGGGTGGACCTGGTGCCCGAGCGGCTGGCCCGTGCCCGCGCCGACGGGATCGAGACCGTCGACTCCGCTGCCGTGGACGACGTCACCGCCGTGCTGCTGGAGCTGACCGACGGTCGCGGACCGGACGCGGTGATCGAGGCTGTCGGAATGGAGGCGCACGGCTCGACGATCGGCAAACTCGCGCACTCCGCGGTGGGCCTGCTGCCCGATGTCATCGCCAGACCGGTGATCGACAAGATGGCCATCGACCGGATGGACGCGTTGCACACCGCGGTGCGTTCGGTGCGCCGCGGCGGCACGGTGTCGGTCAGCGGGGTTTACGGCGGGGAGCTGGACCCGATGCCGATGATGGAGATGTTCGATCGCGGTGTCCAACTGCGGATGGGCCAGTGCCACGTGCACCGCTGGATGGACGAGCTGCTTCCGGTTGTCACCGCCGACGGCGACCCTCTCGGCCTGGAGGATTTCGCCACCCACCGCTTACCGCTGGAACAAGCACCCGGCGCCTACGACATGTTCCAGAAGAAGACGGACGGCTGTTTCAAGGTGGTCCTCTCTCCGTGACGGGCCGCGTCGTCCTGATCGTCGGGGCCTCCAGCGGGATCGGACGAGTGACGGCGTATCAGTTAGCGGCTGCCGGGGACCGGTTGATCTTGGCGGCACGTGGTAAACGCGCGCTGGAGGCAACCGCCGCGCAGTGTCGGGCGCTGGGCGCGTGCACGGTGACCACGTCGGCGCTCGACGTCCGCGACGACGCAGCGGTGGCGCAGCTGGTCAGCGGCGTCATTGCCGAGCACCGCAGGCTGGACGCGGTGATCCACACCGCAGCTGTGGTGTCCTACGGCGCGTTCACCGATACGCCCACGGAGATCTTCGACGCCGTTCTGCACACGAACGTGCTCGGGCCGGCGAACGTCGCCCGCGCGGCGCTGCCGGTGTTCCGCCGTCAGCGCCACGGATCGCTGATCCTTCTTGGCTCACTGCTCGGCGACATCGCGGCGCCCGCGATGACCCCGTACGTGTTGAGCAAGCACGCAGTGAAGATCTTGGGGCGCCAACTCTGCCTCGAGCATCGGGATCTGCCCGATGTGCACATCAGTGTCGTCTCCCCTGGCGGGGTGGACACCCCGATTTATCGGCAGGCCGCAAACTATCAAGGCCGACCCGGCCGTCCCCCGGCCCCGGTCGAGAGCCCGGACAAGGTCGCGCGGGCGATCGTGCGCGCGCTGGACCGCCCGCGCGCACGCATCAACGTCGGGGTGGCGAACCCGTTGATCAAGGCCGGCTTCACTGTGCTGCCGCGAGTATTCGATGTTCTCGTCGGCCCGCTGTTCCAGCTACTGGCGAGCAAACCCGGAATCCAGGAACCGACCGCCGGTAACGTGCTGGAATCCCGCGACGAGGCTGGCGCTGTCCGCGGTGGGGAGGGCCAAGGCCTTCGGGACTTTTTGGCCCGAGCAGGCAAACGCTGAGCCCGGCGGGGATACCGATCAGTCGAGCTTGGCTTCCAGCGCTTCGATGACGAGCGTGGTGAAGTCCGCGCCGGCCGCCTGCTCAGCGCTGCCCAGACCCCCGGGGCTGAACACGTTGATCTCCAGCAGCCGGTCTCCGACGATGTCGAGGCCGACGAAGAACATGCCGTCCGCGATGAGGCGCGGGCCCACGAGTTCTGCCACGCGCAACATGGTCTCGTCGACCTCGACCGCCTGGACGGTTCCGCCGACGCGCATGTTGGACCGGGCCTCCCCCTGAGCGGGCACGCGGCGGAATGCGGCGTAGCAGTCGCCGACCTGCAGCGGCGTGCCGTTGAGCAGGAACATCCGCACGTCGCCGTCGGCGGCCGCAGGCAGTTTCTCCTGCGCGATGAGGTAGCCGTCGCGGATGATCGATTCGGCCATCTGGTCGAGATTGCCGTCCGCCTCCGACAGCACGAACACCCCGTGCCCGCCGGATCCCTGCAGGGGCTTGATCACGGCGTTGCCGTCGTGATCGGCCACGAAGGCGCGTACCTGATCCAGGTCACGGGTGATGAGGGTGCGCGGACGGACCTCGGCGGGGAAGTGGTTGAGGTAGAGCTTGCTGGAGGCCAGGGACAGCCCAACCGGGTCGTTGAGGACGTGCACACCTCGGCGCGCGGCGAGCCCGCCGAAGATGATGCCGGCGTTCTGGGCCCACGCGCGGTCCGGCAGATCGTCGGCGGGGTCGTTGCGCAGCCAGAGCACGCCGAGGTCCTCGACGCTGATCCGCTGCTCGACCCGGAGCTCCAGCAGCGACTCGCGATCGCTGTGGCCAGCGGGAACCCGCAAGGCGCGGGCACAGATGGTGTCGTCGGGGTCGGCGGTGAAGTCGCCGGCGCCGATGTAGAAGACCTCGTGGCCGCGAGCGGACGCGGCCAGGGCGAGGCGGGTGGTGGTGTACTGCGGCTTCTCCTGATCGACGTCGTTGACGAACAGCGCGAGTTTCATGGTGATGCCTCCGGGACGAGATCGAGAATTCCCATTCCGGCCCGGAGGTCCCGGATCCGATCCTGAGTCTGAGGTGCCGTCAGCCAGCGCGGCTGCAACACGGGGGCGGTGAGCACACCGCGCCACTGCAGTTCCTGGACGACGGGGACGTCGTTGAGCGCGAGCTTGCCCAGCAACAGCGGATCCAGCGAGCCGCCGTCGGCGAGGTAGTTCAGCAGCCGGTGCAGACCGCGCAGGTACACCGCGTCCTTGGTCAGGCCGCCGGAGCGGTACACCCGAAGGACGATCCGGAAGGATTGCAGGGCGCCGAGGCCGCAGTCGTCGTGCAGGTGATGGAACGTCTCGGTGAAGGTGGCACCGTTGACCAGGCGGTGCACCGCGATCACCCGCGCGGCCAGGGTCGCCAGCCTGGAGGCCGGAAGACCCCCTACCACGAACTCCGCCAACACCCCCAGGCCCTCTTGGGTCTCCTCGTAGCCCGGCAGTCCCACCCGCAGCAGCCGCAGCGGCTGGGCGCCGCCGTTGACGTGGGTCAGGATGTGAGTGCCTACCTCGTGCTGGATGAGGGCGTCGGCCCGGGCAGCGTCAATCTTGGCGTCGGAGCCGACCAGCAGATGCCCGCCCGAGACCAGCACGCCGGGGATGTCGTCCCGGACGCAGACGCTCGCCTGCACTGCCGCCTCGATGCCGTGGTAGTACGCCACCTCGGTCCGTGCTCGTTCGGCGAACTCCTCGCAGTCCAGCCAGTGCGTCGCGCCGGGATCACCTGACGGTTCCTCAGGGGTGTCCTCCCGGCGATCGGCGATCTTCGCCAGCAGCTTCTCGGCCAGGTGCAGCAGGTCGTCGTCGACGCTGCCGTAGAGCTGCAGGCTGGTGGGCAGGAATGCCGGCGATCCGCGGTCCTCCAGCATGCTCATCTGCCGGTCGAGTTCCTGGCGCTTGGCCCGGAACACCGCCGCGAGCGTCGGGTCCTCGACGTCCTCCAGTGGGATGGCGTAGAGGGCGCGCTTGAGCAGGTCCGGGTCGACGGTGAGCGGGCGGTAGTGGAACTCGGGGTCCTGGCCGAAGTCGCCCGCCCGGAACTGCGCCCAGGCGGCCGCAGAGTTGACCGGCGTGATCGCCACCAGATGATCGATCCGTTCGGCGATCGCGGCCAGGCGCCGGTCGACCTCGCGGGTGGCCTTGAGCAGTCGCCGGGGGCCGACCTCGCGGAAATCCGTCGGCTGGAAGCTGGTCTGCACGGTGATGAACTCGAAGACGGTCCGCTGCAGGGCCCGCGTGAGCTGGTGCTGCAGCTTGCGCAGAACACCCGGGAAGGGGCTCCCGTCCGGGCCGAGAAAGAATCCGGGGACCGCGAGCCCGAGCAACAGGATCCCGCCCTCGCGCTGCTCGGCGGCGCTGAGCAACGGCGCGAGTGCCGGCGGGCCCGGGGCGTCGGCGTCGGTCGTCGTGATGCGCGGCTTGCGCCCGAGCACGTCCACGCCCGCCAGAGCGTTCGCGAGCGCCCCCACCGTGCTCGCCGGATCGCGCAGCGGCGCGTGGATTCCGAAGGCCGTGGCCGCCGGGTCGATCCAGAGCTCGAGAACCAGGAAGGAGCCGAAGCGGGTGGACAGCGTGCGGCCCAGCGCATCGATCAGGGAGTGCGCGGCGTCTGCGATCTGCGGATCCCCCGAGATGCTCAGGTGCGAAGCCTGACTCAGGACGAGTCGCTCTGCGCCGGGGACTGCCGCGCCGGGTGGATGCCGGTACACGGTGAGGAAGGGCAGGGGCCGGTCCATATGCAGCCAGCCCCCCGGCACCGCCCGGCGCACCGCGCACCCGGACTCGATCCGTTTGAGCGCCGCGGCGTTGAAGGCCTGCGGTGTCTCGGAGAGCTCGGGCAGCGGCGGTGGGCTCATCCGGCTGCGCGTTCCAGTTCGGCGAGCACACCCGGCACGGTGCCCGCGAGGGCGTTGCCCACGTCGGCGAACACCCGCTCGTCGAGGGCGCCGGTGTGCTCGTCCATGAAGAACTTCTTGACCTCGACGGCCAACGCGCAGCCTGTTTGCGGGTAGCGCTGATGAACCCACTGCGCCAGATGCCCGCCGCGGAATCGAACGTTCTCCCCGACATTCAGATGGGGCCGGCTAAGCAGTTGCGCCGTGTGCAGATCTTCCAGGAACCGGTCCACCAGTGGCGCCCACCGCGCTCGGTCCATCGACCCGGTGCCGAGGTTGATGTCGGGATTGCGCGCGGGGTCGGCCGCCGGGCTGTCCGCGCCGTCGCGGCGATGGTTGTAGGAATGCAGGTCATAGACCACGAAGCGCCCGAACGCCGCGACCGCCCGGTCCAGGACACCGCCGAGCATCGCGTAAAACGCGTCGTAAACAGCCAGTGAGCGGGCGAGCACTTCCTCGTTCAGTGGATGTTTCCAGAGATCTAGACCCCAACTCTGATCCGGCGTCAGATAGACCGCGTTGGCGCGGTCCCGGTTGAGGTCGACCTCGAAGCGTGAGCGGCCCGCCACCAGATACGTGGTTGACAGCGTGGCGAAGCCGTCGGTGTACGGGTCTTCCTCGCGCAGCCGGGACGAATCATCCAGGACCGTCAAGGCGGCGATCTCCGCGCGCAGGGCGTGCCCCGCGTGAACAGCAACGGCGATGACCGGACTGCACGCTTCTTGACCCCTCCACAGGGGCGGCTCGTCCGAGTCCATACCCCGCTCTTCCCTGCGGGCCGCGGTTCACTCTCCCCGAACCTCGGGCGAGGTCGCGCGGGGGCCTGGGCGGTTGTAACCGCGGAGCCTGGGTATCCCCGATGCGCCGGAGGGGATGAGGTCGACATCCGCCAATCCCCGAGGGTCGATCCGCTCACCACGACACAGGTCCACCCTCCCGCCACACCACCGAAGGCAGAGAAGCCATGACTCAGACGACGCACGAAGCACCCTGGAACCAGGCCGATTCGCCGTCCAGTTCCACGGACCAATCAGACTCGTCGGTCAAGGACCGCGCAGCCGACGCCAAGGACGAGGGCATGAAGGTCGCCGCCACCGCGAAGGACGAGGCGATGAACGTCGTCGCCGAGACGCGCCGGCAAGCGGGGGACCTCCTCAAGGAAGCCACTAGTCAGATTCAGGAGCAGACCGGCGCCCAGAAGGGCAAGGCCGCCGAGGGCCTGCGCGCACTCGGTGAGGAACTGCAGACTATGGCCGGAGGCGGCGCCACCGGCCCCGCGTCCGATCTGGTCCACCAAGCCTCGGACAAGATCTCCCAGCTCGCCGATTGGCTGGACAACAACGACCCGAGCACCTTGATGGAGGAAGCCCGCAATCTTGCGCGGCGTAAGCCCGGGCAATTCCTCATCGGAGCCCTTGCTGCCGGTGTGGTCGCCGGTCGCGTCACGCGCGGCATGCAAGGCGCCGCGTCGGCGCCGAGTTCGCCGGCGTCCAGTCGGCCCAAAGCTCCTTCGGTGGTGGGTCAGGCATCGCCCCCCCGGCAGCTGCCGCCGATCCACGCGGCTGCGTCCGGCATGGGTGCGAACAGCGGGACCCCCACGATGGCCACCCCCGCGGCACCGACGATGGCCTTCGACTCCACGGTCGTGCCGCGATGACGTACTCCGATCACGCCGGGGCCGCGACGGCCACCCGACCTGACGAACGCTCAGAATTCTCTGCTGGCCCCACGGACAGCTCGGTCGGAACGCTCATCGGTGAGGTCACCGCCGATCTGTCCAAGTTGATGCGTCAAGAGATGGCGCTCGCCAAAGCCGAGATGAAGGAAGAAGCAGTCAAGACCGGCAAGGCCGCCGGGATGCTCGGCGGCGCCGGCTTCGCTGGCTACATGACGATCTTCTTCGCCTCCATCGCGCTGTGGTGGGGACTGGCCAACGTGATGGATGAGGGTTGGGCCGCCCTGATCGTCACCGCGCTGTGGGGCGCAACCGCCACGGTACTGGCCATGCTCGGGCGCAAGCAGCTCGCACAGGTCCGCCCGAAACCCGAACAGACACTCGAAACGCTTAAAGAAGTACCCGCCGCTCTCAAGGGCCGATGAGGAGATCACCATGACCACGACCGAGGCAGATCAGATCCGCCACGACATTGAAGAGACCCGACGGGAGCTCAGCACCAACGTCGACAACCTCACCGAGAAGGTGAGCCCGTCTGCCGTCGTAGGGCGCCGGGTGGACAAGGCCAAGGACGCAGTGTCGGGGGTGAAGGACAAGGTGATGGGCGCCATGCCTTCGATGCCCGATTCCTCACCAGGCGAGGGCGCCGAAGCCGCGAAGGACAAGGTGACGAGTGCGACGTCCGGCAACCCGCTCGCGGCAGGCCTGGTCGCGTTCGGCGCGGGCTGGCTGATCTCCTCGATCCTGCCCTCGTCCAACGCCGAGCGGCAGGCTGCGACGCAGGCGAAGAGCATGATCAACGAGCACTCCGACTCGCTCAGCGGCACACTCCACGACACGCTCGACGCGGTCAAGGACAGCATGCAGGACCAGGTCCTTGAGGCGGTGGACGCGGTCAAGTCCTCGGCCACCGACGCGGTCGGCACGGTCAAGGACGACGCAACCTCAGCCAAGGAGTCCATCTCCGGCAGTGGCGCAGGAAGTCCCAAGCACGCCGCCGGCGTTTAGGCCCCAGTCCTCCCTGTCGCCTCACCGTGTGCGGTGGGGAGGACTGGCTAGTCAGGCCCTACTAACGATTCTCGATGCCGATCGCGACCAGCACCGCGACCAGCACCGCGACCAGCACCTGTGCGCCGCACGGTGCTGCATGACGCGATGCGGTCCGCAGCCGCGGCCGCCGGGATCGGGGTCCTCGAGCAGACGGTGAGCGCCGTCGTGCAGGACGAGGACAGCGTGCGGGCGGGAGGCCTGCGGGTCCGCTGGCTGGTCGCCGCTGACGGCCCGCACTCGGCAGTCCGTGCCTCGCTGCTCCCACCTCGGCCGGTGCGTGCGCCCGGTGGGGACTACGGCAGCACTTCGCACTCGCGCCGTGGACGGCCAATGTCGAGGTGAGCTGGGCGTCCACTTCGGAGGCCTACGCCACCCCGATCGGGCCATGTCAGCTCTTTCTCGCATTGCGCACGGCCGACGTGGCAGAGGCGCATAGCATCCAGGCGTGCCTGGTCCTGCGCTACGCCGAGCTGGCCCGAGATCTCGCCGCCCACTGCGCGGCGTCGGATTCCGACGTCGACGAGCTGCGGCAGGTGGGTTTGCTGGCGCTGATCATGGCGATCCGGTCTTTCGATCCCGGCCGCGGGCCGAGCCTTTCCAGCTATGCGACGCCGATCGTGCGCGGCGAGATCCAGCGCCACCTGCGCGGGCGTGGACCGTTCGGTGCTCATCCGGCTGAACTCCCGGAACACCAAATTGCCGAAGCGCAGCGCCGCCCAGATCCGTTTCAGGTCGATGACGCAGGGAAGATTCGGCCCATTACCTGATACAGGCTGTACGCCCTGGACCCCGGTGTACTGCCCAGCCAACGGAAACGGGGTCCTCCGTGCGCAACGACGCCACGTCCGACGTGACGCGCCGGCAGGGCGAGACCTCGCCCCTGATAAAAGACTTGTCCCGGCACTTGCGACCCAGGGACGCAGACACCCTTGTGCAGTCCGCCGGCCGCGGGATCCAGGCCGCGCTTGGCACCCTCTTCGACCGCACCGCGCCGGTGGTCTACGGCGCCATGCGGCGTGTGCTGCATAGTCCGACCGAGGCTGCGCAGGCGACGATGAACATCTACGTGGAGTTGTGGCGCACGGCCAGGCGCTGCCCGCCCGCTCCGGACTCCGCACACGCGTTTCTTGCCGGGCTCGCCCGCGCCGAGCTCATCCGCCAACATCACGGCATCGACCGCACGGGTCGACCGTCCATAGACGGGACGCACGAGGCTGCGAGTTCGCGAGAAACCGCGCAAATCAGATCTGGTGGGTGTCGGGCGCTGAGCTAAGTAGCCCGGCGGCTGCCGGCCGGTTCTCGATCACGTCGTGCGCCAGGTCGGTCAGGCGCATGTGGTGCGCGCGGGCATGGGCTCGCAGCACGGAGAAGGCCTCGTTCGGGCGGATACCGCGGCGTTCGGCGAGGACGCCTTTGGCCTGCTCGATGACGATGCGGGTATCGAGCGCAGTGCGTAGCTGAGCAAGTAAGATGTCGTGGCGCCGGCCGAGCTCGACCTGCAGAAGCCCGATGGTGGCGACGTCCACCATGGCTTGGCCGATCTGGATGTCGGCGTCCTGGAGCGCGTGGGGCCGCTCGTGAAACAGGTTCAGGGCTCCGATCGTCTCCTCGCGTAGCCGCATCGGCAGCGCGTGCACCGACCGGAATCCCGCCGCGACGCCCGCGGGAGCGAAGCGGTCCCAGCGGTCCGCCGCGGTTCCCAGATCGTCCTCCTCGACCCCGACCCCGTCGTGGAAGCACTCCAGGCAGGGGCCCTGGTCGACCTGGAGCTGGAACAATTCCAGCAGGCGCAGCTCTTCGCTGGTGGAGGCCATCACGGTCAACTGGCCGGAGGCGTCGGCGAGCATCAGCCCGACCGCGGAGACGTCCAGCAGCTCTTTGCAGCGGTCCACCAGCGAGTACAGGAACTCAATCAGGTCGAAATCCGCGACCAACGTATCCGCCAGGAAGACGAAGGTTTCGGCCAGGCGATGTTCATTCATCGGGTGTCTCCGATCCGGGCATCGTGGTCATTAAACGCCGTCGCCCACATCAGTGGGCGGGTGCGGAGGAACGTCGTCACCGAAGCGGATGACGCGCGACACCACATCCGCGGCGACGTGGGAGAGCATCCGGCCTTCGGTGAACGCGCGCCCACGCAACCTCAGCAGCGCGGTCGGCAGATCCACCCCGAGCTGGATGGCAATCATGCCGGTGGCCTGGTGGATCTCCGGGCGGATGTCGAGGAAGCGTTGCTGCGGCCAGGGGGCCCTTTGCTCGCGTAGGTTCCGCTCGGCCGCCGTCTCACCGGGCACCTCGTCGCGCGCACCGATTCCCAGCACGTGCAGGTGGTCGAGCACCAGGTCCAGCGCGATCGAGGCCACAGTGCCCGCCTCCGCGAGCCTCCCAACGTCCATCCCTGCGACGCGGTCGTGGTGCAAGGCGAGCACCCCGAAGCGGGCCGCGCCCACACGCATCGGCACGGCCACGACCGAGCAGATACCCGCCTCGATGGCCGCCGGGGCGAACAGCGGCCAGCGCCGCTGGACGTTCGGGTCGCCCAGGTCGGGCACCACCAACAGCGGTGCGCCCGCCATCACCTCCAGCGAAGGACCCTCGCCGACGGTGCTTTGCAGCTCCTCTCCCGCCCGCGCCAAACCCACGGCCGCGATCGTCTCGGCGCCGCCGGCGCCCGCGACGGCCACCGGCACCGAAACCGCCACTCCGCCGCCGCGCCACCGCGCGGCGGCGACCCGGCAGAGCAGGTCGACGTCAACCGGCACCTCGAGCGTGGCGGCGCACTCCCGTAGTGCGGGCCGGAACTCCTTCAACCCGAACGGCGCGGGCTCAGCCATGGCGCCGGGCTCCTGCCGTCGACCTGCGCATCGCCGGGACGCCTCCTAGGGGGAGCCGCCAAGGTCTGGGGCGACGCGATCGGCCGCAGGAGCAACGTCTACGGCACAGCACGAGCTTACCCAGGTCGTTGCGCCCTACCCGTTCGGCAGCGGAGCTCAGGGTTAGTGCCGCGGGGCCAGGGAATCCTGGACGTCATGCACGCCACCACTCCGAACCGCGGCGTGCCCGCGGTGCCCGCATTCACGCTCCGCTTCGACGCGCTCTACCGCGCCCTCGCGCTGCCGTGGGGGGTGCGTCCCGCACGGCCCTGGCCGAGATCGACGCCCACGAGCTGCGCGCACGTTTCGGGCCGTGGACAGTGCACACGCCGCTGACGAACATCAAAGCCGTGACCGTCAACAGCCCGTACTCCCGGCTCAAGACCGCCGGCCCGGCACGGCTCTCCGTCGCCGATCGCGGCCTGACGATGGCCACCACTGCGCAGGTTGTGGGAGCAGAAGCGCGTGGTGCGCTACTACCTGCACCGTTGGCCCTCGCTGCGGGTGATGCAGCGGGCGCGGGTCTGCTGATCAAGCAGCGCGGTCGCAACCTGCGGGCCGGTCAGGCGAGCCGATGGACCGAGGACTGGTTCCACGACCAGGGCCTGCTCAAGCTCTCTGGCACCATTCGCTATCCGAAGGCGGCGTACTCATGTCGAGAAGACCGTCGGTGAGCCGTATGCGGGAAACCGCACGTACGGATTGAAAGGGGGATGGGGAACCACGGCCGCTTCGCGGCGCGTGCGCCCCTGACTACCAATGGCGGCGAGCGAGAGGTCCGAGCTGCCCGGTGGCCTGCTCGCGCAGCTGCGGGAGGTGGTCGGGACCAGCTACGTTCGCACGCGCCCCGTGCACGACCTGAGCGCGTACGAGCGGGACTGGAGCGGGCGCTTCGTCGGCCGCACGCCGCTGGTGGTGGCCCCGGCCGACACCGCCGAGGTTTCCGCAGTGCTCGCCGCGTGCACCGGCGCCGGGGTCGCCGTCGTGCCCCGCGGCGGCAACACCGGGCTGGTCAACGGCGGCGTGCCCTACGGGGAGATGGTCCTGGACCTGCGCCGGTTGACCGAGCTGGCGGTCGACCCCCTGCTGGGGACGGTGACGGCCGGCGCCGGGGTGAGTGTTGCTGCGGTGCAGAAGGCGGCCCGGGCGCATGGGCTTCGTTACGGGGTGGATCTCGCGAGCCGGGATTCGGCGACGGTCGGCGGCACGATCGCGACCAACGCGGCGGGGCTGCGCGCGGTGCGCCTGGGCGACACCCGGGCGCAACTGCTCGCGGTAGAGGCGGTGCTGAGCTCTGGGGCGGTACTCGGCCGGACGGGACACCTTCCCCGTGAGGCCGGGGGCTACGACCTCTCCGCATTGCTGTGCGGGAGTGAGGGGACGCTGGCGGTGATCACCACGGCACGGTTGCGGCTGCGACCCGACCCCGCCTCGCGCGCGGTGGCGTTACTGAGTTTTCCCGACGTCGACGCCGCGGTGGTGGCTACCGGATCCCTGCGGCGCGAGCCGGCCGTGGAGGCGATCGAGTTCATGCTCGCGGCTGGGGTTGCCCTCGTGTGCGCGGCGTTCGGGCTGGCCGCGCCGTTCCCTACCCTGCCGCCGGCGCTGCTGCTGGTGGAGGTCACCGACGCCACCGACGCGGCCTCGGCACTGGACCGCGTCGTCTCGGGGGTGAACGGGATGGGCGAGAGCGCGGTGGGAATGGAGGCGGCCGAGATTCGGCGGCTGTGGGCCTACCGGGACCTGCACACCGACGCCGTGCGCCGGGTCGGCGTGTCGCACAAGTTGGACGTCGCCCTGCCGCTGGACGTGCTGCCGCAGGTGCTGGCGGCGATCGAGGCCGACGTGGCCGCGGTCTGGCCCGCGGCCACCCTGTGGGTGTGGGGCCACCTGGGGGAGGGAAATCTGCACCTCAACGTCACCGGGATCGAGGCCGCGGATGAGGCGCTGGATGAGGTGGTGCTGCGCAGGGTTGCGCAGGCCGGGGGGTCGATCAGCGCGGAACACGGGATCGGACGGGCCAAGGCGCGCTGGCTGCCGCTGGTGCGTTCGGCGACGGAACTGACGGCGTGGCAGGAACTGAGGCTGGCGCTTGATCCGGCGGGCACCCTGAACCCGGGCGTGCTCAGGGCCGACCCGGAGTCGGCTCCCCTGTTGCTGCGGCGGCCCGAGTGGGACGCTGAGGCCCATGCCCGAGCTTTGGACGGTGGCACACAAGGTGCGAGCCGGGCTGCGCCCGAAAGCGCACCGGGCCATGCTGGCCGCACTCGACCGCGGGCCGGCCCCGATCTCGGAGGCTGATCTCGACGCCGCGCTCGCCGTTCTCGCCGAGTCGCTTGGCGGGCCCCTTGCCGCCGCGCTGAGCGGGGTGCGCCGGCCGGGGGGCGGCGTTGTGCTGACGGCCCGTCGCCTCGTACTTGCTGCCGGGCACCTGCGCGCGGAGGACCCCGTCGGCCAGGAGGTCATTGCCAAGGCCTGCGCCGACGGCTCGCCGACACTGGTCGCTTACCTGATGGCACTGCTGTCCACCGGGCGCGGCGCGGGTGCCGTGGCGGACCTGGCGAGCACGGTGAGCCCGCACGCTCGTGAGGTGAGCTGGCTGCATCGACACCTCGGGGTGCTCGACGGGGCGCCGGGCCCGGCGGAGTTCATCGACGACGACGGGGCGGAACTGAGGCTACGTCAACTCTCGCCAGTGACCTGCGGTCCGACCTCGGTGATCCTGCTGCGCACCCTGCTCGATCCGGCCTATGCCTTGTGGCTGACCACGGGCGTGCATATTGAAGCGGATCGCCCGGCCGATTTCCTGCCGTTCTCCCAGCGCTTTCGCAGCCAGCAGCAGTTGGTGCACGAGTCGCTGACCCGGCACGCGCTCGGCCCGATGGCCTGGCCGCGGATGCTCGGATCCCCGCCGTGGGCGCTCGCGGGGTTCCTCAACCGCTTCACCGGACTGGCCGGCGCCTCCTGCGCCTGGATCATGGTCGACCCAGCGGACTCCGCACTCGTACAGCGTTGCCTGGATGCGGCGGCGGCCGGGGTGCGCGCCGGGATTCCGGTGCCGATCTACCTCGGGCGTCACGTCGACCGCCACGTGGTGCTCGCGATTGCGGCCACGGGGACCGGCCTGCGGATCTACGACCCGGCGAGCGGCATGGTGCTCGACGTGGACGGCGCCGACATCATCGGCGGCCGGATCGGTGTCGCGGGCTGGGACACCCTCGAGGGTGTGATCGTTCCCGTGGTGTCCGAAGGCGTCTGGCGGTAGCTTCCGCGATCGCGGCGGGGATGCTGCGTAGCGTCCGAGTAACCGGTCGCTATAGCGACCGGTTACTCGGACGTTGGCGGCCTCGGTAAGGCCCCGGGGTCAGGGGCGCCGATGCCCGACGAGCGGGAGGATCGGCCCCGCTCCGCCGTCGCGCAGGAGTGCGGCGGCCACGGTCAGCGTCCAGCCGGTGCGAGCGATGTCGTCCACCAGGAGCAGTGGGCCTGGCGGTAGCGCCGGGGCGCCCGGGTCCAGGGTCAAGGCCTGGAGCAGGGCCTGGACGCGGGGCGCTGAGGCCACGTCGGTGGCCGGGGCGGATCCCTTGGCCCGCAGGACATCGAGAATCGGCAAGCGCCCGACGGTGCCGATGTGCGCGGCCATCCCCGCGACGCGCAGCGGGTGCGCGCGGCTTGGCACGGGCACGACCGCGACCGGACGGTCGTCCCATTGCTTGGCCCACGCGCGCAGGACGTCGACGAGTCCCGAAAGCAGTTCTGGCGACGGCTGCGCATCCGCGGACGCCAGCTCGGCGATCACCTCGGGCCAGGCCGGGTCGTCGGCGAAGGCCAGCGCCCGCCCGGGCGCGGCCCCGATCAGCTTGCCGCGACGGCCAGTCCCCGACGGCCACATCTTGCGCGGCTCCAGCACATGGTGACGACCCCTCAGATGCACGGTGGCCGCGGCGATGGCCGCCGCCCCCGGTCGCGCGCCCGGTTCGGGTAGCTCCCCGGTGCACACCGAACACCGCCCGCACCGGGTCCCCGCGGTACCAACTGCTCGCTCCTGCTCCTCGCGCGTACCTCCCTTGATCGCCTCGCTCGTGGTCGGGTCGTCCAGCGCCTCGGTGAGCACGTCCATCAGGCAGCGCGACCCCGCGGCATAGGTCCGCATCAGGTCAGCCTCGGCCCGGCGGGCTGCGACGATACGTTCGTACTTCGCGCGCTCGTACGTCCACGGTGCCCCGGTGCCGCGCCAGCCGGTGCCTGCGCGGTCGACCGCCCCGTCGACCCGCAGCGTCTTGAGCAGCGCCTCCAGCCGCCCACGACGCTGACCGGTCTCGGCCTCGATCGCCGGCAGGCTCATCGACGCCGCCGGTCCCTGATCCTGCGCCAGCGCCGCGAGCAGGGCGAGGACCTGCCGGGCGGCCTGCGGATCGGGGATCGTGGCGGTGGCGAAGTACTCCCAGATCCTTGGGTCGGACTCAGCGGCCGGCAGCAACACCCCGACGGCGGAGCCGTCATAGCGAGTGCGAGTGGGGGCCGCTTTCTCGCCCCCGCGAGCAATCGGCTGCAAGTTACCTGCGCCTTGCGCCGCGAGCTCCGGCGGCAACGCACGTCCCGCACGCCCGACCTGCTGGTAGTAGGCGACCGGGGAGTCCGGGGAACCGACGTGGATGCAGAACCCGAGGTCGGGTTTGTCGTAGCCCATCCCCAGTGCCGAGGTCGCGACCACAGCCTTGACCTCGTTGGCCCGCAAGGCGGCCTCGATCCGGGCCCGCTCACCAGTTTCGGTCTGCCCGGTGTAGGCGAGGACGTGGTGGCCCTGCCCGATGAGGAACTCCGCGAGGGAGGTGGTCGCGTCCACGGTGAGGGCGTAGATGATGCCGGAGCCGGGCAGGGCCGACAGGGCCTCACTGACCCAGGCGAAGCGCTCGACCCCGCCCAGGCCCGGGACCACCGAGAGCCGAAGACTCGCCCGCGCCAGCGGTCCGCGCAGCACCACCGTCTCCGGCCCGAGCTGCGCAGCGACGTCCGCAGAAACCCGGGAAGTGGCGGTGGCGGTGGTCGCGAGCACCGGCGCGCCCGCGGCGAGCTGGGCCAGCAGCCGGGTCAGGCGCTGATAGTCCGGCCGGAAATCGAATCCCCAGTCCGAGATGCAATGCGCCTCGTCGACGACGAGCAGCCCGGCGCCCGCTAGCAACGGCAGCGCCTTGTCCGCGAAGCGCGGGTTGGCCAGGCGCTCCGGTGAGACGAGCAGGACGTCAAGTTCGTCGGCGGCGAGCGCGTCGAAGACCACCTGCCAGTCCTCGACGTTGGCGGAGTTGACGGTGGCCGCCCGCAATCCGGCACGCTCGGCGGCGCTGACCTGGTCACGCATTAACGCGAGCAGCGGCGAGATGACCAGCGCCGGCCCGCGCCCGCCCGCCCGCAACGCCGAAGCCGCCGCCCAGTACACCGCGGATTTCCCCCAGCCGGTGGCCTGCACCAACAACACACGTTGGCCCTCGAGCAACGCGTCGACCGCCGCGACCTGGTCGCCGCGCGGTACGGCCCCGGGCCCCGAAAGCCGGTGCAGCACCTGAGTCAGGGCGTGCGCACCGGCGCTGATATCGGCCGCTGCCTTCACCATGAGGTGCCCCCGTTCGGCCCGCCCGTCGGGCACGGGCGCCACTGTGTCATCGGGCGCGGGCGCCACCGTGTCAGCCCCCTGCGACAACCGCGGTGATCAGGAGTAGCGCGCGGCGGAGCGGGCGCGTGCCTTGGCGGCCTCAATCTCACGGTTCTTCGGCGGCGCTGCGGTGCTCAGCGCGTCGAGCAGGGTGGCCGAGGCGGCGCTCACCGCCGCGACGGCCCGATCGAACGCTGCGGCGTTGGCGGTCGACGGCGCGGCGAACCCGCTGATCTTGCGGACGAACTGCAGCGCTGCGGCCTCGATCTCGGCGCTCGTCGACGGCGGTTCGAAGTTGTGCAGCGTTCGAATGTTCCGGCACATGCCCTCAGGCTAGCGAGGCGGACCGCCCGGCCGGGAACAGGCGATTCGGCACAAAGCCTGCGAGGTCGGAGTTATCCCCGCACCCCCGACTCCGCAGCACAGTCAAGGACTAGAAATCCGCGCCGCCGGTGTAGTCCCATCGGGGTGTCCGGGTCACCGGTGAGGAATTGCGCATGAATTTCATCGAAATGGCACCCGCGGGGGCAGGCATATGCCCAACCATGTCGGGTAGGACGGCCTCACAATGCCCGCGAGGGCGACGCCGGGCACAGCACGCGGGAAGCAGCACCGAGAGCCAAGGCACCGCCGCACAGACTCAGCGCCAGAGAAAGCAGGCGATCGACGTGACCACAATGACGTGGCTCGAGCGGGACCGATGGAGCACCGGACCGGGCACCGGGGAGGCCGAGGTGCCCGCCACTGTCGTCGGGGCCCGCTACGAGCGGGTCGGTGCTGAGCTTGCGCTCATCGTCCCGATCGATCGTAACGAGGCTGCCAACGGAGCCCTGGTCCTGGTGCCCGTTCCCGGCACCACCGTCAAGCTGCGGATCCCGCCGGGCACCGTCGACGGGCATCGCATCCGCCTCGCCCGCCCGCACGCGCCCGCGCCCGACGGCTTCGGCGATCTCACCGTCGTCGTAGAGGTTCGTTGAGCCGTTCGGTTACATCGGGCTCAGCAGCACGACGGGGATCTCGCGCTCGGTGCGCTTCTGGTAGCTCGCGTACCCGCTGTACATCCGGACCAGTTCGGGCCAGAGCCGTGCCTTGGTTGCCGGATCGGCGACGCGGGCCTGCATTGACGTGCGCATTCCGTCGATCTCGATGCTGACCTGCGGGTCGGCCACAAGGTTGTGAAACCACGCCGGGGAGCGGTCGTCCCCGCCGTAACTGGCGACGATGACGACGTCCTGCCCGTCCCGCAGGAAGATCAACGGCACGGTCCGTTCCTTGCCGGACTTGCGTCCGGTGGTGGTGAGCAGCACCACGGGTGCCTTGCGCAACGAGCCGCCGACCCGCCCGCCGGTGCGCCGCACCAGGAACGGGTGCACCCGGTTGACGACCTTGGCTGCGGAGTCCTTCGCGCAGGAGAGCAGGTTCATGGCGCTGACCTTAACTCAGCTCCGGTTCGATCGCAGCCGGCTCGGGTTCCGGTTCGGCCCCGGTGCTCTCTCGCCAGGTCTTGACCACGCACCAGATCACCGCGGCCAGTGGGACGGCCAGGATCGCGCCGATGATGCCGGCGATCACGGTGCCGGCGGAAAGCGCAAGCAGGATCGCCAGCGGGTGCAGCGAGACGCTGCGCCCCAGCACGAGCGGCGCCAGTACGTCGCCCTCGAGTTGGTTGACCGCGATCACTACCGCCAGCACGATGAGGGCCTTGACCGGCCCCTCGGCCACCAGTGCCACCAGTGCGGCGAGTGCGCCGCTCACCGTGGCGCCGACCAACGGCACGAACGCTCCCAGGAACACCAGCACCCCCAGCGGAAGGGCCAGCGGCACACCGAGGATGGCGAGGGTGGCGCCGATCACCACGGCGTCGACCAAGGCGATGATCGCCGTGCCGCGGGCGTAGCCGCCCAGGACCCCCGCGCTGCGCTCGGCGAGGAGGTCGTAGCGGTGCTGGTGACACCTCGGCAGGAAACCGCACAGGAAGGCCCAGATCCGCGCGCCGTCCTTGAGGAAAAAGTAGAGCAGCACCAGCCCCAAGAAGATTCCGGCGATGATCTCGACGACCAGCGTGAGCCCGGTGACCGCCCCGGCCTTAAGGTCCGGTCCGGCCAGGAACTCTCCCAGCGAGGAGCGGGCATCGGCGATCTGCTGGTCGTCGAGCCCGCGGTCGGTCAGGTAGCCCTGAAACTTCGTGAATCCCTCGGTGGCGCGCATCCGTAGCTCGTCCCACTCATCGCGTACCGCGTCGACGACGAGCCAGGTCAGTCCGCCGAGGATGCCGAGGCCGGTCAGCAGCGTGATCCAGACCGCCACGGCGCGCGGGAGACCTCGGTCGTGCAGCCAGCTCACCACCGGCGCCAGGGCCGCGGCGATGATGGCCGCGATCAACAGTGGAACAACGACCAGGCGTAATTGCACCGCGACGAACACCGCGGTGACGACGAGGGCGAGGACGAGCAGGACCTGGGCGCTGCGGGTCGCGCAGCGGCCGAGGCCGTCATACCAGATATCGGGGCGCGTCATGGTTCCACCTTGTCAGGGGCCGTTGCGGCCCCGACGTCCATTCCGTCGCGCCGTCACTTTCCGGTTACCCCTGATCGGCCCGGCTACGGCGCCGGCTCCTAACTCAGGGGCAGACCCGCCAGTGCGGCGAGCACTCCGAGCAGGGCGCAGACGCCGAGCGTACGGAAGATGCTCCAGCGCAGCCGGAAGACCCCGACCATCGCGAGCACGGCGATGAGGAGCTGGACCGGGCGCAGCTCACCGATGTCGGGGAGCTCGACGCGCAGCGGTCCCCAGTCGGCGACGGAAGTGTCGCTGAACAGCGTGTGCAGGGTGAAGTACAACGCCAGGTGCGCGATGACGCCGACTACCGCGGCGGTGATCCCGCTCAGCGCCGAGCGCAGCGTGCGGTTGCCGCGGAGCCGCTCAATGTAGGGCGCGCCCAGGAAGATGAACAGGAAGCACGGCACGAAGGTCACCCACGTGGTGAGCAGCGCCGCGATGACGGCGGCCACCCAGGGGTTCAGCGACCCGGGGTCGCGGTAGGCGCCGAGGAACGCGACGAACTGCACCACCATGATCAGTGGACCGGGGGTACTTTCCGCGAGGGCCAGTCCGCGCACCATCTCCCCGGGAGCCAGCCAGCCGAAGTCCTCCACCGCCCGCTGTGCGACGTAGGACAGCACCGCGTACGCGCCGCCGAAGGTGACCAGCGCGGCGCCGGAGAAGAACAGGGCCTGGTCGGTGAAGATGCTGTCGACGTCAGTCGCGGCGATCACCGCCAGCGGCGGTGTGATCCAGATCAGTAACCCGAGCACCAGCACCCGGGCAGTCCGCCGACCGCTGGGGGGTTCGGAGTGCAGCGCGTCATCGGGGATGAGTGGCGGCGCTCCCTCGGCCGCGTCATGACCGACCTGACGGTCCATTACCGCAGGCCGATACGTCCCGATGCCCCATCCGATCACCCCCGCCGCGGCCACCACGATCGGGAACGGCACCGAGAACACCGCGAGCGCGAGAAAGGCCCCGACGGCCAGGCCCACCAGCGCGGGGTGCGCGAGGGCGCGCTTACCGACCCGCAGCACGGCCTGCACGACGATCGCGAGCACCGCCGGCGCCAGTCCGGCGAACACCGCGAGGACGGCGGTGCTCTCCCCGAACTCGACGTAGATCGCCGACAAGGCGAGCAGCGCGATCACGCCCGGCAGCACGAACAACACGCCGGCGACCAGGCCCCCGCGCCCGCCATTGAGGAGCCATCCGGTGTAGATGGCGAGTTGCTGCGCCTCCGGCCCGGGCAGCAGCATGCAGTAGTTGAGCGCATGGAGAAACCGCTGCTGCCCGATCCAGCGCCGTTCCTCCACCAACACCCGTTGCATGACGGCGATCTGCCCGGCGGGTCCGCCGAAGGTCTGCAGCGAGATCAGGAACCACGTCCGCACCGCCTCGCGGAAAGGGACGACATCGCGCGCGGCGGCCACCGGTTCGTCCGGCAGCGGTTCGTCTCCCCCCGGCATGGCTCCCATCTTCGCCTACCTGTCAGGGTTCTTCTGCCAGTAGTACGGTCTTGGTCTGCAGGTAAGAGCGCAGCCCCTCGGTCAACCGCCCCGGAGATTCCGAAGACGCATCGTTGGATCAGCCGGCCTCGGCGAGGCTGCTGTTGTGACGCTATTGCGCTTGCTCCAGTTCGATCGGTGGCAGGTCGCCGCCCGCATCGCTGTGACTGACCAACCCGGCCAGGTCCCCTCGACCCTCGCGGGCGCGGGTCCAGATGGCCTGCTCCAACGCGTCGAGTACCGATTCGGTGCGCATGTTCGTCGCGGCGCGCCAGCCGAGGATCCGGCGGGCGTAGGCGTCGACCACGAAGGCGACGTAGACCGTGCCGGTCCGAGAGGTAGGTGAAGTCGGCCACCCACAGGACGTCCGGCGTGCGGACGAAGAACTGACGCTGCACCAGATCCTTCGCCCGCGCGGCTGCCGGGTCGCCGACGGTCGTGCGCACGGTCCTCCCGCGCAGCGCCCCGGCCAGGCCCAGGCGTCAGCGCCGAAGCCGTAGGCCTGGGGCGGGGAGCCATGCGGGGACCGGCGCTTGAGGGCCCTGATCCGATCGGGCACTAGTCGGCCAAGCACAATGATATTGTTGTGCCGTGCTGCCGCCATTCGACGCTGCGGGTCGACTACCCGACGGCGAGTACCCAGCCGACTGGCAGGAGGTCGTGGAGCGCTTCGGGTGGAACGAACGCCGCCGGCGTCTGCTGGATGGGCTCGCCGAGGCGATCGATCTGCTGGTTGCGGCCGGGTGCGTGCGGGTGTGGCTCAACGGCAGCTTTGTCACGGCCAAGGACGAGCCGGGGGACTTCGACGCCTGCTGGGACACCGACGGCGTCGACCTAGACGCACTCGACCCGGTGTTGCTCGATATGTCCGCCGGCCGCGCCACACAGAAGCAGCGCTTCGGCGGTGAGCTGCTCCCGAACGTGATCGAAACCCGCTCGGGACTGAGCTTCGCGGACTTCTTCCGCAACGACCGAGATACCGGCCGCAAGGGCATTGTCGTACTGAGGATCGGAGAAGCGTCATGATCACCAACGAGGTGCAGTACCGCGCGACCAAGGCGCACCTGGCCACCTTCGAGCAGGCGGCGGCCAACCTTGAGGCAAAGGCCACAGGCGGGCGGACGGCCAAGCTGGCCCAGCTCGAGCTGGACGCCGTCCGGGCCCAGGCCGAGGACCTCCGCACCGAGCTGGCGGAGTACGACCTGCTCCGCTCGGGCCAGGTCACCGCCTTCGAGGCCGGGTCCCTGGCCGAGGTCGCCACCTTGTTGGTCAAGGCCCGCATCGCCCGCGGTTGGACCCAGCGGGATCTGGGCGAGGCCCTCGGGGTAGCCGAGCAACAGGTCCAGCGTTACGAGTCCAACGGGTACCGGTCGGCCAGCCTGGCCCGCATCTGCGATGTCGCGTCCGCGCTGGACGTCACCATCACCGAGCGGGCTGTGCTGGGCAAGGACAGCGCCGCCTGACCCGTCGGGGGCTGTCCAGACGCCTAAACGCCGGGTGACCCTACGAGGAGTCGCCCGGCGTTTGGTGCTGGTCAGCTGGCGGTGGCGGTGGGATTTGAACCCACGGATGCTTGCACATCACACGCTTTCGAGGCGTGCTCCTTCGGCCGCTCGGACACGCCACCGCCGGGAACGATACCAAGGTCGCGGGTGGGCGGGCCTACCGTCGATGGGAGTCGAAGAAGGCGCGCAGCAGGTCCGCGCCCTCCTCGGCAAGGACTCCAGCGATGACCTCGGGGCGGTGGTTGAGGCGCCGGTCGCGCAGGACGTCCCAGAGCGATCCGACGGCCCCGACCTTCTCGTCATGCGCGCCGAACACCAGCCGGGATACCCGGGCCAGTCCGATCGCGCCGGCGCACATCGTGCAGGGCTCCAACGTCACG
This sequence comes from Sporichthyaceae bacterium, assembly GCA_052388275.1. Classification (GTDB taxonomy): domain Bacteria; phylum Actinomycetota; class Actinomycetes; order Sporichthyales; family Sporichthyaceae; genus JBQTII01. The sequence continues at coordinate 37,224 of JBQTII010000034.1, forward strand.
ACCAGGGTGCATCCCGTCAGCCGCCACTCGCCGCGGGCCAGGGCAGCCGCTCGCAGGGCGAGGACTTCGGCGTGCGCGCTCGGGTCGGTGTCGGCCTCGCGCCGGTTGCGTCCGCGCCCGATGATGGCGCCGCCCGGGTCCAGCACCACCGCCCCGACCGGAACGTCGTTCGTGTCCAGCGCTGCCGCAGCCTCGGCCAGCGCTGCACGCATGGCCGCATCCCATGGCCCGCTCAGCGCAGGCTTTCCAGAGCTTCCGGTGCCCCGGCGTTCTCGGCCAGGGTGCTCAGGATCTCCGAGGGAAGCAGACCCTCCTTCGCGCACAGCGCGAGCAGGGAATCCCCGTCGGTGCCCAGGTCGGTGAGCAGCAGGTGGTCCCCGACCGGACCGCTGCCCTCGTCCGCCGGCTCGTCCTCGGATTCGGTCTCGGAGTCGGCGTCGAGATCGAGTGCGTCCAGGTCGTCCTCGATGGTGGTCCCTTCGAGCAGCATCTCGGCGTAGGCGGAATGCTCGACGGCGCGTTCGTCGGAGACGAACACCCGCGCGTCGTCCTCCCCGTCGACCCGGACAATCGCGAACCAGGCGTCTTCCTGCTCCAGGAACAGCAGGAAGGTCGAGTCTGGGTCGGCGAGGTCCGAGGAATCCCGCATCGCCTGGGCGAGGTCCGCGACATCGTCGATGCCGTCGAGGTCGACGTCGTTGACGTCCCACCCGTCGTCGTGGCGAGCAAGCACCGCAGCGAAGTACCCCACGCGTTCTCCTGAGCTGTCAAAGCCATCGGTCGGAGTTCTGTCGGGCAGTGCGCTGGTGGCGCAGCAGGCCGGCCCCCTGGTGCACCCGAGTGCATCATGTCCAGCGGTCAGGAGTCCAGCGCCCGCCGGTAGGGCTCGGCGAAGCCCAGCCGGGAGGCGATGGAGTCGAGCATCTCGTCGGGGTAGAGCTCCAGGTCATCGCACAACGCGCCGAGCTCCATCGCCGTCAGCCCCAGGTCGGCAAAGATCGTCAGATCACCGGCCGGCTGTACGTCATCGTCCTCCGGGCCGGGCATCGGCAGGTCGAGCGCCTCCAGGACCTCACCCGCCAGGGGAGCCTCGGCGGCTGCGGTGGCATCGGAGAGGAACAGGGAGACATCCTGGCCGCGTACGCGCACCACGACGAAGAAGTCCTCCTCGACCGACACGATGCCGATCGCACCGCCTTCCAGCGCTAGGCGCTGGGTGGCACTCACGAGGGAGTCCAATTCGTCCCCGACCCGGGCCGGCAGCAAGGTGGCCTGCCACCGGTCCTCCTCACGGAAGACGACGACAGCGAAGTCGGTCGCGCTCGCATCCGCCATGGCGACTCCTCGGGTCGACCTCGATCCTGGCAGAACCCGCAGCCGTGCGCTCGGCAGCGCAGGGCCGGGCCGGGGCCCGGCATTCCCTAGCGCTTTCCGGTCACGCCGCGACACCCCGTTAGGCGATACGGGTGTGGCTGCAGTGAAATAGGACAAGATCCGCGTAGGGTCGGTCACGGTTGAGGGGTATGCCGGGTTCGAGCCGACGGGGATCGGCGAGGAGGGACGGACAATGAACAAGCGAACAGTTGGTGTCGCCGCTGCCTTCCTTGCCATCGTTGCCCTCACCCAGGAACCGGTCCGTTCTGCTGAAGGCGTGAGCGACGCGTGGGACGGGCTCTTCGGCGGCGCCGGTTCGGTGATGGAAGGATTCTTCACCTTCACCGAGGAGTTGGGACCGGGGGAGTCCGCCGCACCGCTGGACACGGAGTGAACTCAGGCGCCCTCGCGGGCGTCGCGCCCACTCGCCCCGACGGCTCGTACTTCGTCGGCAAGTATCTGTTGCCCGCCGAGCGTGTGATCGTCGTTCAGCAGCGTCACTGGGCACACTTGGCCCTTCCGCTGGCCAGCTTTATCGGAGGTCTGCTCGCCGCCATTCTGGTCGACGTCGTGCTGCCGCCGGGCGCCGAACTCGCCCGTGACGTGGTCTGGATCCTGTGGGCGGGTTCGGTCGCCTACCTGGGGTTTGGCCTGCTCAGCTGGTGGGCGGACCGCTTCGTCGTCACCAACAAGCGCGTGATGCTGGCTCATGGGATCATCGTGCGCCAGGTGGACATGATGCCGCTGGGCAAGGTCACCGACATGCGCTACGAGCGTTCGGTTCCAGGGCGGGTGCTCGGCTACGGGGTATTCGTCATGGAATCCGCGGGCCAGGACCAGGCGCTCTCGCGCGTCTCCTTCATCCGTCAGCCCGACTGGCTCTACCGCGAGATCTGCGCACTGCTGTTCACCCCGGAACTGGCCGCCGCCGCGCCGGCAGATCAGGACGACGGCACCGGGACCGGGCGTGGCCCGGCCCGGCGAGCGATGGCCGGGTTCGGTCCGGAGGACCCCGATCCGGACGCACAGCGGTCTTGATCGGATCGCGCGGAGCGGCGCCGGTATTCCTGCAACGCGGCGCTTCCTTTGCCTAACACACTGTGACGAACGTGGGCCTCGCGCGCCCCTGGCGGCCGGCACCCGTTCGTCACAGGAGTACGACACCGTACTCACTTTCCGTAGCAAACCTCGTCGCTCCATGCGGTACGAAGCCGTACGGGCGAAAAATATTCTGATTAGGGCTCGTCCTTACGGGGGATTTGAGCCACTATCAGTGACTGCCAGCTGATCGGCGGGGAAGCCTCGTCAGGTGGTGGAAGGGCACGGATTCACTCACGTTCCGTAGTTTGCCGCTGTGTCAGGTTCCGCCCACATTTCCGCAGACTTTGATCGGGCTTCGCCGCTCGATGGGCGGGCGTGGGTAACACACAGCTACGCTCTCAAAGATCGAATGCCCCATACGTCCCGTTGTTCCCAGCAACCACGGGGACCACAAATCACGGACGGTGAGGCTCTCTGGCCCATGCGGGTGAGAGACGGCAAGGAGGATCGAATGCGCGTAAGGCCGGGAGACGAGCGCTGTCGGCGCTCCATCCTGCCTGCCTGCTCACTCACTGCGCAGAAGGCGCGCGGGGACCAGCGGCAAAAGTTTGGTCGTATCCGACAAAACCGGTTCGGATTCGGTAACACCAGGTCCGCAAAATGCGAATCTGTCTACATGTACGACGACTCACTTGTGCGCAGCCAGCGCACCGGTGCAGCCGATCGGGATCAGAACAAGATCTTTTTCCCGATCGGGAACCAGGGACGAGTTGGCGGCAGCTCCCGCAGTGTCGACGGCTCGGTCTCATCTCCGCGGCGGACTTCGGTCCGACTTGGGGGTGAACCCGCCCGAGGTGTGATGGGCGGTCTTCGTCGGCCGGCGTTCCCGCCGGTCACGCCCCCGGTGCCGAAAGTGGCGAGCCCGTTCACGGGAACGCGGCGGACGGCACCTGCCCCGACCAACGACCTGGCAGGGGAGTTCGCTCCCCGGGCCGAAGCGGCACCAGCCGTGGGCACGGTCGAACTGACAGGACGCCAGCACGGGAGCGGCGGGCGAAAGCTCGCCGGACCACCCGGCTGACGTCCAGCGGTCGCAAGACCGCGTCGGTGTCCCTGCGTTCGGGGCAGGGCCCGGAAGTGCTCACCGAACACCACACCTGACCCTGACATGACCCATCTGAAAGCGAAGGAGGGGCTGCAATGCGAGCCTCGAAAAAGGTCAAGGGAGCCGTGCTCCTGACGGCGGGCGCCGCACTCGTTCTAGGCGCGCCGACCGTGTACGCGGACGACATCGAGTCCAGCAATAACTCAGGCCTGCTCGGCGGTGTCCAGGCGCTCAATGGCGCCGAGGTCAACCTGCCGATCACCGTCGGCGGGGCCGGCGTGATCGGCGTCGGCAAGGGTGACGCCACCGTGAAGGCCGGCAACAACAAGGGCGGCGGCGGCGGCGACACCAAGGCCACCTCCAAGGACAATTCGGGCGTCCTCTCCGGAGCCCAGGTCGGCAACGGCGCGGACGTCAACGCCCCGGTCACCGTCTGCGGTGTCGGAGCGGTGCTCGCTCGCGGCTCCGGTGACTGCAACGTCAAGGCCGGTAACGGCGACGACGGTGACACCGAGGCCACCTCCGAGGACAACAGCGGCATCGGCGGCGGCCTGCAGGCCCTCAATGGTGCGGACGTCAACGCCCCGATCACCGTGTGCGGCCTGGCCGTTCTTGGTCGCGCCGGCTGTGAGGCCGACGTCAAGTCCGGCAACGGCGGCGGCGGTGGCGACGATGACGTCGATGTCACCAGCGACGACAACGACGGCGTGCTCGGTGGGCTGCAGTTGCTCAACGGCGCCGACGTCAACGCCCCGGTCACCGTGTGTGGCCTGGCCGTGCTCGGTGGGGCACTCGGCGACTGCGATGTCGAGGCCGACAACGACGACGACGAGGTTCTCGGGGTCAAGAAGAACAAGAACGGCAACGTCCGTGGGGCAGTCCTGCCCAAGACCGGCGCTGCCGGCCTTGCGGTGCTGCCGTTCGGTCTCGCGCTTCTCGCCGGTGGTGTGGCGCTTCGTCGCCGCGTTTCCGCCGAGGCCTGAAGGCCCGTTCGCTCCAAGGGTCAGGGTTAGGTCGTAGGGAGCAGCTTCCCGGACGGGCACCGCCCGCGCTCGCCCGGGAAGCTCCCGCGATCGACCTCGTGAGTCCCGACAGCGGCCCGATCCCG
>JBQTII010000035.1:0-21819 GCA_052388275.1 Sporichthyaceae bacterium
TTCCTGACGCTGCTGGAGTTCAGTTTCAACTTCTCCCGCATGCTCGATGAGGCGGTGACGGCCAGCGGCCGGGAGGTCGAGGAGTTCCTCGGCCCGGGTCTGAAGTACGGCCTCACCGGGACCACTCAGATCGACTTCATCTCCCTGGCCCTGGCGCTCGTGCTGGGCACGGCCGGGCTGCCACACATCCTGATCCGCTTCTACACCGTGCCGACGGCCAAGGACGCGCGGGTCTCGGTCATGTGGGCGATCGCGATCATCGGCGGCTTCTACCTGTGCACCCTGGTGCTCGGCTTCGGTGCGGCGGCACTGGTCGGACCCGAGACCATCAAGGCAGCCGGGCAGGGCGGCAGCCTCGCCTCGCCCCTGCTCGCCGAGGAAGTCGGCGGCGGGGACGGATCCGTGGGTGGCGCACTGCTGCTCGCGTTCATCTCCGCGGTGGCGTTTGCGACCATCCTCGCGGTGGTCGCCGGCCTCACCCTGGCGTCCTCGTCGTCCTTCTCCCACGACCTGTACGCCAACGTGATCAAGCGCGGCAACTGCTCCGAGCAGGAGGAGGTCAGGGTCGCCCGGATCGCCGCCTTCGGCATCGGGTCGATCGCGATCGTGCTCTCGCTGTTCGCCCAGGACCTCAATATTGCGTTCCTGGTGGCGCTGGCCTTCGCGATTGCGGCCTCGGCGAATCTGCCCGCGATCCTGTTCAACCTGTACTGGCCACGGTTCAACACCCGGGGTGCGACTTGGTCGATCTACGGCGGGCTGACGACCTGTCTCGGCCTGATCGTGTTCTCCCCGAACGTGTCCGGATCGGCCACCGCGCTGTTCGAGAACAACGACTTCTCCTACTTCCCCCTCGCCAACCCGGGCATCATCTCGATCCCGGCCGGCTTCCTGTTCGGGGTCATCGGCACCTTGACCTCGAAGGAGCCGGAGACCGAGAAGGCGTACGAGAACTTCGAGGTGCGAGCGCTCACCGGCGCCGGCGCCGAGCAGGCAACCTCGCACTGACCCACCGCCCCGCCGGGGGGGCCCCCCCCCACCGGGGCGCCGCCGGTCGGTTTTAAGCCAAAGGACATTTCGGACCCAGGAGATGTACGTGACCAGCGATCAAAGCCAGGACGCCCTGTCAAACCTCAGCCACGAGACCCGCAGGTTCGACCCACCGGCCGCCCTTGCCGCCGCCGCCAACGCCCAGGCGGACCTGTACGAGCACGCCGCCAAGGACCGGCTCGGGTTCTGGGCCGAGCAGGCCGGCGAGCTGGCCTGGACCCAGCCGTGGAGCGAGGTCCTGGACTGGTCCAACCCTCCGTTCGCGAAGTGGTTCGTCGGCGGCAAACTCAACGTCGCCTACAACTGCGTGGACCGCCACGTCGAGGCCGGGCACGGCGCCCAGGTCGCGTTCCATTGGGAGGGCGAACCCGGCGACACCCGCACGATCACCTATACCGACCTGCAGCGGATGGTCTGCCAGGCGGCGAACACGTTGACCGAACTGGGCGTGGCCGCGGGCGATCGGGTGGCGATCTACATGCCGATGATCCCCGAGACCGCGGTCGCGATGCTGGCCTGCGCCCGCATCGGCGCCGCTCACTCGGTGGTCTTCGGCGGCTTCTCCGCCGAGGCCCTGGCCTCTCGGATCCTCGACGCCGATGCCCGCGTCGTCATCACCGCCGACGGTGGCTACCGCCGCGGCGCAGCAGCCGCCCTCAAGCCGGCCGTCGACGAGGCCCTCGCGCAATGCCCGAACGTGCGCCACTCCCTCGTGGTGCGCCGCACCGGACAGGACGTGGCGTGGACCCCGGGCCGCGACGTGTGGTGGCACGAGAGCGTCGAGAACGCGTCGACCGAGCACGCGTGCGAGTCCTTCGACGCCGAGCACCCGCTGTTCCTGCTCTACACCTCCGGCACCACCGGCCAGCCCAAGGGCATCCTGCACACCAGCGGCGGTTACCTGACCCAGGCCGCCTACACGCAAAAGAACGTGTTCGACCTCAAACCCGACACCGACGTCTACTGGTGCACCGCCGACGTCGGCTGGATCACCGGGCACACCTACATCGTGTACGGCCCGCTCGCGAACCGCGCCACCTCGGTGATGTACGAAGGCACCCCGGACACCCCGCACCAGGGCCGCTGGTGGGAGATCGCGCAGAAGTACGGCGTGACGCTGTTCTACACCGCCCCCACCGCGATCCGGACCTTCATGAAGTGGGGCGAGGAGATCCCGAACACCTTCGATCTGTCCAGCATCCGCCTGCTCGGCTCGGTCGGGGAGAACATCAACCCCGAGGCCTGGATCTGGTACCGCCGCGTCATCGGCGGCGAGCGCGCACCGATCGTGGACACCTGGTGGCAGACCGAGACCGGTGCGATCATGATCTCCCCGCTGCCCGGCGTCACCTCCACCAAGCCCGGTTCGGCCATGCGACCCCTGCCCGGCATCGGGGCCGACGTCGTCGATGACAACGCGGTCCCCGTACCGAATGGGCACGGCGGCTACATGGTGCTCACCGAGCCATGGCCGGCGATGCTGCGCGGCATCTGGGGCGACGACGAGCGGTTCAAGGAGACGTACTGGACCCGATTTGGTGCCGGCAGTCCTTCCGGGGGGGACTCGGGGGGCGGAGCCCCCCGAGGGTGGCTGTACTTCGCCGGCGACGGGGCCAAAAAGGACGACGACGGTGACATGTGGCTGCTCGGCCGCGTGGACGACGTCATGAACGTCTCCGGGCACCGCATCTCCACCACCGAGGTCGAATCCGCGCTGGTCTCGCACCCCAAGGTCGCCGAGGCCGCCGTGGTCGGCGCCACCGACGAGACCACCGGCCAGGCGATCGTCGCCTTCGTCATCCTGCGCGGCAGCGCAGGTGACGGCGGCGCGGACGTGGTCGCGGAGTTGCGCGCCCACGTGGCGAAGGAGATCGGGGCGATAGCCAAGCCCCGCCAGATCCTGATCGTCGCCGAGCTGCCCAAGACCCGCTCGGGGAAGATCATGCGGCGTCTGCTGCGCGATGTCGCCGAGAACCGCGACATCGGCGACGCCACCACTCTGGCCGACACCGGCGTGATGGCCGCCATCGCCGCCAAGCTGCCCAGCGCCGCCAGCGAGGACTAACTCCTCGCGGTTCCCCGCCACCCTGCTCCGCACGCTCGCGGCCGTTAGGCCAAACGGCGTGGCTTGCGGCGAATTGCCCGCGAATGCGACTGCCCCCCAATACGGTGGCACGATGATCGCTCCTCGCCGCGCAACGGCTGCCGCAACCACCGCCCTATCCCTGTTCGCGCTCACCGCGTGCAGCTCCGAGAGCATCGAGTTGGCCGCCGCGGTGCCGGCCGCGGTGATCACCGCGACGGCCACCCCGGACACCGCTCTGACCCAGTTCTGTCAGGGTTACCTCGGCCGGGACACCGCGTTCATCGGCCTGGGCAACGGCACCGAAGCCGAGGCGATCGCGGTGCGACCCGCCTACGACGCCGCGCTGGAGGCCATGACGGCCGCGGCGCCGGCCGACCTGGCCGCCGACGTCAAGGTCATCGCCGAGCAGACCCGCAAGGCGCTGGACACCGGGCGGTTCGCCATCTTCGACTCCGCCGAACTGCTCAACGCCGACGCCCGCCTCGATGAGTTCGCTCGCAGCAACTGCGGGTTCCTCCAACTCCAGCTCGCGGTCGAGGAGGCCGGGCTTGCGGAGGTCCCCGCCAGCCTGCCCGCCGGACCGGTGGCCTTGACCCTGAGCAACACCGCCACCGAGGGGCACGAACTGAGGCTGAGCCGGATCGCGGACGCCGTCACGGTGACCGCGGCGGCGTTACTGGAGATGGACGAGGCGACCAGGGCACAGAACCTCACCTACACCGGCTTCGCGTTCGCCGAACCAGGCAAGAGTGAAACCTCCTTCTACAGCCTCGCCCCTGGTCGCTACCTCATCGAGGTCTACAGCGAGGGCTCCGAGTCCGGCACCCCTGCTGTGGAGAACGTCGCGGAGTTCACCGTCCGCTGAACACAGGCAGGCCAGGGAGCACAGGCAGCCCTGGAGCACCGCAGCGCGCGGGCGGTAACCTGTCCGTGGTGCGCCGGGAAGTCTGGTCGGCAGTTCTGTAGCCGATCCCAGATCCCAGGAGGCGCCTTCGTGGTTGCCAAACTCCCCGCCTCCCCGCGGGCCGTGCTCTTCGGCCGGCTGCCATCCGGGGAGGGCCGCTACCTCACGCACGCGCTGCGCGATGAGACCATCGGCGGCTTCCTGCTGCTGTCGATGGCCCTGATCGCCCTGATCTGGGCCAACTCACCGGTCAGTGGCTCCTACACCGAGCTTCGTGAGTACACCGTCGGCCCGGAGTCCCTGCACCTGAAGCTGGATCTGCAGCACTGGGCGGCGGACGGGCTGCTCGCGATCTTCTTCTTCGTCGCCGGGTTGGAACTCAAACGCGAACTTGTCGTCGGCCAGCTCAGCAAGCTGTCCGACGCGCTGCTCCCGGTCGGCGCCGCGGCGGCCGGGATGGCGGTGCCGGCGATGGTCTACCTGGCGATCACCGCCGGTGAGCCGGGGGCCGCACGCGGCTGGGCCACCCCCACCGCCACCGACATCGCCTTCGCCCTCACCGTGCTCGCCGTCATCGGTTCCTCCCTGCCCACGGCGCTGCGCGCCTTCTTGCTGACTTTGGCAGTCGTTGACGACCTCGGCGCGATCCTGATCATCGCGGTGGTCTACACCGAGCAGATCGCGCTCTCCTCACTCGGCATCGCGCTGCTCGGCGTCGTGCTCTACGCCGTTCTGCAACGCCGAAGGGTGACCGCCTGGTGGATCTATGTCCCGCTCGCGTTGAGCGTCTGGGGCTTCATGCACGACAGCGGGGTGCACGCGACGGTCGCCGGGGTAGCGCTCGGGATAGCGACCCGGGTGCGACCGGACCCCGGGGAGTCGCACTCCCCGGCCGAGCGTTTGGAACATCGGATCCGGCCCCTGTCGGCCGGCGTCGCCTTGCCCCTGTTCGCGCTGCTGAGCGCCGGGGTGGCGCTGTCGGGAGACGACCTGCGCACGGCCGCGCAGGACCCGGCCGCGATCGGGGTGGCGGCCGGGCTCGTGCTGGGCAAGGTGGTGGGCGTGCTCGGCGGGACCTATCTGATGGCTCGCTTCACCCGGGCCAGTTTGAGCCCGGACCTGGCCTGGAGCGACATCGCCGGTGTCTCGGCTCTGGCCGGGATCGGGTTCACCGTGTCCTTGCTGATCGGAGACCTGGCCTTCGCTGCAGACCCCACTCGGGCGGACGCGGTGAAGATCGCCGTGCTGCTGGGATCCCTCGTCGCCGCCGCCCTCGCCACGGTGCTGCTGCGACGCCGCGAGCGGCACTACCGCGCTCTGCGCGATGCCGACACGCCCCCGGTGGACCCGGCGGCATCACCGCGACCGGACGGGGCAGACTGATCCCGCACCCCACCGAGCGGGAGAGGTTCCAGATGACCGAGAGCGCGCCCGAGCAGTCGCTGGGGGACCTGGTCGCGGCCGCGAGCCGGGATGCCTCGATTCTGATCCGCAGTGAGATCGAGCTGGCCAAGCGCGAGCTCAAGGTCGAGGCCCGCAATGCCGCGCTCGGCGGCGGGATGTTCGGCGGCGCCGCGGTGTTCGGCCTCTTCGCCCTGACCATGCTGTCCTTCGGAGCTGCCTACGGCCTGGACACGGTCCTGCCGACCTGGGCGTCCTTCCTGATCGTCGGCGGCACCTACCTCATGTTCGCTGGACTGCTGGCACTGATCGGCGCGGGCGCATTGAAGAAGGTCGGGCCACCCAAGCGCACGCTGCGCACGGCCAAGGAGACCATCACGGTGCTGAAGTCACGCGGCAAAGCGAGCGCGGGTAGGGCCTCAACCAGCGCCGCCGAGGCGCCTGCTCGCGGGGCCTGAGGCTCATCACCTCGGCGATGAACGACGCGGACATAGTCCACGCGCAGGGCCCCTGGACGCACCGTCAGATCGCGGCGAACGGGGCGCGTTTTCACGTCGCCGAGGCCGGTGCGGGCCCCCTGGTTCTGCTCCTGCACGGCTATCCCACGTTTTGGTGGACCTGGCGCCATCAGCTCACTGCACTCGCCGGCGCCGGTTACCGCGCGGTCGCCATGGATCTACGCGGCTACGGCGGTAGCGACAAGACCCCACGCGGGTATGACCCGTTCACCCTGACCAACGACGTGGCTGGGGTGATCCGCTCCCTCGGAGCGCCCCGCGCCGCGCTGGTCGGGCACGGGTGGGGCGCACTGATCGGCTGGGCGGCCGGGGTCTTTCACGCCGACCTGGTCTCGGGCCTGGTGGCGGTCGCCGCCGCCCACCCCCGGCAGATGCGCGCCGCCCTGACGGGCGGCCGGCGCCAACTCGCTGCCTCGTCGTACGTACTCGGCTACCAGCGACCCTGGATCCCCGAACGCCAGTTGACCAGGGAGAACTCCGGGGCCGTCGAGGAACTCCTTCGAGCCTGGAGCGCGCCGGGGGCGTGGCCGGACGCCGACAGCGTGCACCGCTATCGCGCCGCCATGCAGATCGAGTCCGTCGCGCACTGCGCGCTGGAATACCACCGCTGGGCGGTGCGCTCGCTGGCCCGGCCCGACGGGTTGCGCTTCGCGCGGCGCATGCGCGAACCTCTGCGCTGCCCCGTCCTGCAGATCCACGGCGCCTTGGACCCCGTCGTGCTACCGGAGACCGTCGCCGGATCGCAGCGATACGTGCAGGGCCCCTACCGGGCCGTGACGTTGCCGGGCGTCGGGCATTTTCCGCAGGAGGAGGACCCCGGCGCCCTGCGCGAGGTTTTGCTCGACTGGTTGAGCGAGCACGAACCGGTGCCGCGGTAGCGAGCGCGCGCCCTCACACACAGTCGCGGGTGGACACCCGATCGGTCGCCCTGCGCCCACGCTCCGCGTCGAGTTGGATCTCCTCGGCGGTCAGGGCGTACCCCGTCTGGGAATCCTCGACGGACTTGGCGAAGATCAGCCCGTAGACCTCCCCGCGGGGGCTGAGCAGCGGGCCGCCGGAGTTGCCGGGCTCGATCCTCGCGAAGATCGAGAACACGTTGCGTTCCACCACACCGGAGTTGTAGATGTCGGGCCCGCGCGCGTTGATCTCGTCGCGGATGCGCGCCTTCTCCAGCCGGTAGGGGCCGTTGAGCGGGAAGCCGGCGACCACGGCGGAGTCACGGCGGCTGCCGGTGAAATCCAGCTTCAGTGCGCGCGCGCTCAGCCCTGGGACGTAGAGGATCGCGATGTCGCGGTCCTCGTCGAAGAGCACGACCCGGCCTGGCAGCCTTTCCTCGGTCCCGCCGACCGAGACGGTCGGTTCGTCGACGCCGGCCACCACGTGGGCGTTGGTCATCACCCGCTCGGGGGCGTAAACGAACCCGGTGCCCTCCAGTGCCTTGCGGCACGAACGGGCCGCACCCTCCACCTTGACGATGGAGGTCCGTGCCGCCTTGATCGCCTCGGCCGCCAGCGGGCCGGAGTCAGGCTCCTCCACCTGCGCGATGCGCTCGTTGTCGAACGGCCGGAACACCTGGGTCAGGCCGTTCTTGTCCAGCACCCGCGAGAGGGAGGCGTAGAGCCGGTCCGCGCCCGAGGGCATGAGGTCGTCGACGAAGGCCAGCACCTCGGACTGGCGAACCTTCTGACTCAGGTTCGGCACCGGCGCACTGGCCAGCGCCGAGCCGATGAACCAGGACACCGTCAGCAGCGAGACCACTCCGAGCACCCCGCCGGTGACCGCATCGATGGCGTGACCGGGTTGCCAGGTGACGAACCCTCGGATCCAGGCCCCGGCCGCCGAACCGAGGACTTGGCCGAACGTGGCCATACCGAGCACGGCGGCGATCGCCAGGATCGCCTGCCCCACCTCACCATCGACGACCTTGACCACGTCGGGGGCGAGGTAGATCCCGACGAGACCGCCGAGCAGGAAGCCGGTGAAGGCGGCGAAACCGATGATGAAACCCTGCCGATAGCCGGCGAACGCGAACGAGACACACGCGATCAGCAGGACGACATCGACGACGCTCATTGGATAACCTCGCTAACGCTCGGCCATCCAATGAGCGACAGTGCACTGTCCATATTGATTCGCTCGCTACGCTCGCTCATGGGGCGACCTCGCGCTCGATCAGGTCCCGTTCGGAGATCGCCGCGATAGACGCGGGCAGGTCTTCGACCCGCTCGCTGTCCCACGGCCGCTCCCAGCCGGCCAGGCGAAGCAGGCGGTCGAGGATGATCCCGGTGAAGCCCCAGACCAGGATGCCGTTGACCCGGAAGGCCGCGGACGCTCGTCCCGAGGGCCGGTGGACGATGGTGAGCCGGTTCGCCGGATCGACCAGGTCCTCGACCGCGACCAGATGGACCGCTGCCACCTCGGCCGGATCCAGGGGAGCCACGGGCGAGGGGGTATGCCACCAGCCCAGGACCGGGGTGACCACGTAGGCACTGACCGGTACCCACAGGTCGGGGAAGCTCGTCAGGATCGCCACCCCAGCCGGGTCCAGCCCGGTCTCCTCCACGGCCTCGCGCAGGGCGGCCGCCGCGGCGTCGGCATCGCCGGGGTCGATCGCGCCGCCGGGAAAGGCGGGCTGACCCGCGTGGCTGCGCAGGTCGGCCGCCCGCTCGATCAACAACACGTGGATCCGCTCGGCGGGATCAGCCCAGAACAGCATCAGGACCGCGGCGCGGCGACCACCGCCTGGGGGTGGGTCGAAGACGATGAACTGATCGGGCGCGCAGTGCGCGGCCTCGACCAGCGGCCCGAGCCAGCGCGGGGCGGTCGGGAGCCGACCCGACGTCGCTGCGCTCACCCGCGTCCCTCCGACGTCGCACGCCAACGGCCTGGCGCGCCGCCGCGCCTTACTCAGGAATTCACGCCCAGTTGCTCGGTGACGGCATCCATCACCTGGCGCGTGCTCGTGAACGCACCATAGTGGGTCTTGCCCAGCGTGCCGTCCGAACGGACGAAAAGGGTGACCGGCGGACCCGGGATGCGCAGCGGACCCCGGACCGAGCCCTTCGGATCGGCCAGCGAGGGCCAGGTCATCCCGAAATAGGACATCCAGGACCGGGAGTCATCGTCGGTGTCCGCCAGCGCGATCGCGGCGAAACGCACGCTCGCCCCCAGCGCCGCCTGAGCCTCGCTCAGGTAGGGCAACTCGTCGCGGCAGGGCCCGCACCAACTTGCCCAGACGTTAAGCACCATAGGCCCGCGAAGGTCCGCCAGCGTCAGCGCGCCGCCCTCCCCGAGGCACTCGAAGCGCAGGTCCGGTAGCGCCTTGCCGCCGGCCGGGGCAGTGGGAGCCCCCGGCAGCGGAGAATCCAGGCCCGTGCAGGCCAGCACCGGGGCATTCTTGCCATTGACCACCTGCGAGAGGACCTCCTGCGCGTCGGCCACCGCTGCCGGATCCGCGGCCTCAGCACCGCCGCAGGCGTTGAGCAGGAGTCCTGCCACCAGGAACGCCGCCAGGGTGCTCGCCCGGGGATGACGCGCCATCACGCCACCGCCGCGGGCACCGGGCCGGTTTTCACCATGCGCGCCGCCTTCGTCGGGTCCGTCTCGCCCTCGCCAAAGGCGGGGCACCAGGTGGCCACCGGACACGCACCGCAGGCCGGGCGCCGGGCGAAACAGATCCGCCGGCCGTGCCAGATCATGCGATGGGAGAGGTCGGTCCACTCCTTCTTCGCGATGAGCGCGCCGACGGTGTGCTCGACCTTGACCGGGTCCTCGTCGGTGGTCCAGCCAAAGCGGCGCGAGAGGCGCCCGAAGTGCGTGTCGACGGTGATTCCGGGGACGCCGAAAGCATTGCCGAGTACGACGTTGGCGGTCTTGCGACCCACCCCCGGCAGGGTGACCAGGTCGGCGAGCTTGGCGGGCACCTCACCGCCGTACCGCCCGCACAACGCCTGGGCCATCCCGAGAATCGAGGTCGTCTTGTTCCGGAAGAACCCGGTGGAGGCGATGATCGCCTCCACCTCGGCGCGCTCGGCGCCGGCGTAATCGGCGGCGGTGCGGTACCGCGCGAACAGCGTCGGGGTGACGAGGTTGACCCGGACATCGGTGCACTGGGCGGACAGGATCGTCGCCACCAGCAGCTCCAGCGGGCTGGTGAAGTCCAGTTCGCAATGCGCGTCTGGATAGGCGTCGGCCAGCTCCCGGGAGATCCGCCGGGCCCGGCGGGTAAGGGCGAGGGTCGTCTCACCCGCGAAGCTTCGCGACACCCCGTCAGCCTACGTCCGCCCTCTGTCGGCGACGCAGGAGCCGTTGGGCACGTCCGCATTACCCTGCGCGTCGACCGGCTCGGGCGGCTCACCGGACGTGCCACTACGCTGTGCGCCATCCCGGCCAACGTGTCAGCGCAGGGGTCCCCCCGCCGCCGGATGGAGGAAGTCGTGGACGACGTCATCAAGCAGGCCCCCATGTTCTCCGCTCTCGACGATGAGGCGGCTGAGGCCCTGCGCGCCTCCATGAGCGAGGTCAACCTCAGCCGCGGGCAGGCCTTGTTCCGTGAAGGCGACAGCGGAGACCGTCTCTACGTCGTCGCCGAGGGCAAGGTCAAGCTCGGGCGAACCTCCACCGACGGCCGGGAGAACCTGCTCGCCGTGCTCGGTCCGGGTGAGATGTTCGGCGAGCTCTCGCTGTTCGACCCGGGCCCGCGCACCGCCACCGCCACCGCGGTCACCGACACCCGCGTCTACGGCCTGGGCCACGAGGACCTCAAGCCGCTGCTGGACGGGCGTCCCGAGGTCGCGCTCTCGCTGCTGCAGCAGATCTCCCGACGCCTGCGCCGCACCAACGAAGCCCTCGGTGACCTGGTCTTCTCCGACGTCCCCGGCCGCGTGGCCAAGGCACTGCTGGACCTGTCCACCCGCTTCGGGGTGGCCTCCGATGAGGGTACCCACGTCGGGCACGACCTCACCCAGGAGGAGCTGGCCCAGCTCGTGGGCGCCTCCCGCGAGACCGTTAACAAGGCCCTGGCCGACTTCGCCTCCCGCGGCTGGTTGCGTCTGGAGGCCCGCGCCGTCGTGCTGCTGGATTTGGACCGCCTCGCCCGCCGCGCCCGCTGAGTTCGGTGCCGGCCGGGCGCCTGGCTTCGTTGTCGTCATCGCCGACCGCCTAGCTGAATCAGCCAGTGATGGGGACGCCCAGGTAGACAAGCTGGGCGCGCACAGACCACTCCGCGGCCGGCCACAGCGCCCGATCGACGTCGGCGTAGACGCGCTCCAGGACCTGACGCGGCGTCCGATCGCCGGCGGCGACCGCGGAACGCACCTGCTCGAGTCGCATCTGACGATGCTTCAGGTAATAGTCGATCGCGGTCGCGGCATCGGGAAGCAGCGGACCGTGCCCGGGATAGACGACGCCGACCTCCTCGCCGGCCAGCGCGCGCAGGCGGGCGAGGGAGTCCAGGTAGTCGGCGAGCACGCCGTCGGGGTGAGCCACCACCGTCGGACCACGCCCGAGCACCATGTCCCCGGTGAGGATCGCCCGGTCCTGCGGGAGCCAGAACGTCACGCAGTCATCGGTGTGACCCGGGGTCGCGAGCACCCGTACTTCGAGGCCGTCGACGTCGATCCGCTCACCCTCGGCCAGAGCGCCCGCGCCGAGCCCCGCCTTCGGGTGTCCGATCTGACGGTGTCCAATCTGAAACGCCGGATCCACCGCCCGAACCGGGGCATCGGCGAGAGCGGCGAAACTCGCGGCCCCCTCGACGTGGTCCCGATGACGGTGGGTGGCCAGGATCAGCGCGACCTCCCGGCCCCCCTCGGTCGCGGCCGCGAGCACCGCGCTCAGGTGCCCGGCATCGTCCGGCCCCGGGTCCACCACGACGCTGTGATGCGAACCCGGCTCGGCGAGCACCCAGGTGTTGGTGCCCTCCAGCGTCATCGGTGAGGCATTGGGCGCGAGCACGCAGCGCGCGCGCTCGCTCACCCGGCCGCCCGTCCAGGCGCCATTGCCCACTCCGCCGCCGCTCACCACACCCCCACCTTCGTAGCGTCCGAAGAAGTGGTCGCTATAGCCACCACTTCTTCGGACGTCACGACGTTCCTCGCGGGTCGCCGGGGTAGCCGGGGTCGCCGGGCAGGACGAGGTCGACGTTGTCCCCGTCGAGCACGACGTGCGGCTGCACCGGGAAGATCGTCCGGGACGGCGCGGCGGCCAGCACCGAGGCGACGCTGTCGTGCTCACCCATCTCGGCCAGCGCGATCAGCGTCGGCGGCATGATCGCCATGTCGCCAGATCTCCAGCGCGCAACGGCCTCCAGCGGCCGCACCCACTCGACCTGATCGGCCTCCTCGCCAAACTCCCGGGTCACCTGACCGTGCGGCATCGCGGCAACCAGGAAGCGGGTATCGAAACGCCGCGGTTCGAACGCCGGGGTGATCCAATGCGCCCACGGCACGATGAGGTCCGCGCGCACGAGGAGCCCGCGCCTGCGCAGGAAATCTGCGAAGGAGAGTTCGCGGGCGATCAGGGCGACCCGGTCAACTTCCCAGTCCGCACCGGAGGTGTCGGCAACGACGGAGTGCGCATCCGGGCCGGCGAGTAGCACCCCGGATTCTTCGAAGGTCTCCCGGATCGCCGCACACACCAGCGCGCGGGCCACCGGCTCCGTCGCGGTGAACACCTGGGCCCACTGCGGCGGCTCGGGTCCCACCCAGCCCACGTCGATGCTCTCGTCACGGGTGTCGACCGAGCCCCCGGGAAACACGTACTGACCCGAGGCGAACGCCATCGTCGACTGGCGGCGCAGCACGTAGATCTCCGGGCCGAAATCGGTGTCACGCGCGAGGATCACCGTCGCGGCGTGCCGCGGCTCGACCGGCACGGTCTTGCCGGAATGCAGATCCAGGACCTGCTGTGCACGGCCCGGCGGCAGTCGCCGCGCGCCGATCAGGTGAGACAGGGAAGCGGGCACGACGGTCATATCGGTGAGCCTAGGCTGCGCCCCGAGCCTGGATCTGCCCGGTCAGCGGGCATACGCCCGCCCCCGACGGCACGGGCGGGCAGCTCGCTCCGCGCGCGGTGAAGGATGGGCTCTGCGCGCGCTCGTCGTAGTAGCGCCCGAAGACTGCGGTCTGCGAGGACGACATCGGCGGTACCAGCCAGGACCAGTTCCCTGGCACGCCGCGACCGGCCTTCTCTTCCCGGGCCAGGTGCGCCAGGAAACGTGTCGACTCGGTGTGGTGGTCTGCGATCGTGATTGCGGCGCCGGCGAAGGAATGCAGGACCGCGAGGTTGAGTTCGACCAGGGCGAGGTCACGCCACAGGGTCCGCTCGTGCGAGGTGTCCAGACCCAGGCGGGCGGCCAGGGCCGGCAGCAGATCGTAGCGATCGGCATCGGCGAAGTTACGCGAGCCGATCTCGGTGCCCAGGTACCAGCCGTTGAAGGGTGCAGCTGTGTAGGTGATCCCGCCGACGTGCAGATCCATGTTGGCGATCGCCGGGACGGCGTGCCAGCGCAGCCCGAGTTCACCGAACCACTCGTACTCGGGATGGGTGATCTCGAGTTCGAGGACGGCATCGGGCGGCAGTTCCCGGCTGAACCAGCGACCTGACGGGCCATCAATCACCAGCGGAAGCACATCGAACCGACCACCCGATCCGCGCCAACCCAGCTCTGTCACCGCCGCCGTCAACGCGAGCTGCGCCGGGTCCCCGATCACCGAGCCGTCCGGTTGCCGATAACCGGCGTAGCGGATGAGCTGGTCGTTACGGATGCGTACCCCGGCCCGGCCCGGCGCGGGCGGCGCGAAGACGGTGATCATCGGGCGGACCTTGCCGCCGTTGGTCGCCACCCGCAGGTGCTCCACGCACTCGGCGAACACCTGCGCCGGATCCTCGACGGCGCGCCGATCCCGCACCGCCAGGCTGTTCCAGTACAGGCGACCGATACACCGCCCGCTGTTGCGCCAGGCAACCCGCGCTCCGAACTCGAGCTCGCGCAAGGTGTGGACGTAGGTTCCGGTCGCCGCGATCTCGGCCAGTACGGCATCGAGGCGGCGAGCGAGCGGGCCCGCATCGGGGTTCTCGCGGTGGAACAGGCGCAGGAAGCGCGCGGCGTCATCGACGTCGACCGAGGCTGTAGCCGTCCGAACCTGATCAGCCTCCGGCATCACCGCGCCCGGGATTGCCGCGGCAGGCGGGCGTTCGGGTACGCCGCGGGTCAGATCGCGGCTCCGGAACATCGTCGCGATACGGGGCGCGCCTCGGCGAACCGAATCCGAGGAGATGACCACTCGGGTTCGACGCCGGCGGTCCGAGCCAGGTTCCGCTCTAGGCCGACCGGGTGAGCTGACCTTCGCGGCGTAGGCCAGGGATCAACGTGGTGGCAGGAGGGGCGCCTTACCTCCGATTGGCCGCACCAACAGTGTCAACGTTGATCAACGGCCGACGCCCACAGCGTCAGGAGGCGACCTCGGCGATGAACTCGATCTCCACGGGAGCATCGAGGGGAAGCACCGCGACGCCGATGGCGATCCGGGCGTGCACCCCGGCCTCACCGAGGACGTGCCCGAGCAGCTCACTGGCGCCGTTGATCACCGCGGGCGCCTTGGTGAACTCCGGCGGGCACGCGACGAAGCCGCTCACCCGCACGATCCGCACGATGTCCTCGATACCGTTCGGCAGGATCGCGGACGCGGCGGCAATGCCGTTCAGGGCGGCACGCTGGGCAAGGCCGTGGGCCTGCTCGACGCTGACGTCGACACCGACCTTTCCGGTCAGCAGCAGCTTGCCCTCGACGAAAGGCAGCTGGCCCGCGATGTAGACCAGGTTCCCGGTCCGCACCGCCGGGATGTAGGCCGCGACCGGCGCCGGTACCTCCGGCAGGTGCAGCCCGAGCTCGGCGAGCCGTTCCAGTCGTGCACTCACGACAGGGGCCTCTTCAAATACGCCACCAGCTGCTCGGAGTTGGGGCCGGGGACGACCTGGACCAGCTCCCAGCCGTCGGCCCCCCAGGTGTCCAGGATCGCCTTGGTGGCGTGGGTGAGTAGGGGAACCGTCGAGTACTCGTACTTCTGCATGCGCTCACCGTAGGCCGGTCGGCCGGGCGGGTGACATCAGGGTCACGGCGCGCTGGCTACGCTCGACGCCGTGCCGCCCACCCCTGATCCTGCGCCGCAGCGCCCCGATCGCACCCCCTGGACGGGCGTGGAGCTGCACGTCGTCACCGGCAAGGGGGGCACCGGCAAGACCACCGTCGCGGCGGCCCTGGCTTTGGCGCTGGCGGCCCGCGGCGGCCGAACCCTGCTGGTCGAGGTCGAGGGCCGCGGCGGCATCGCGCAACTCTTCGACACCCCACCGCTGCCGTATGCAGAGAAGCGGATCGCGGTCGCTCCCGGGGGCGGGGAGGTCTACGCGCTGCCGATCGACGCCGAAGAGGCGCTGCTGGAGTACCTGGAGATGTTCTACAAGCTCGGCCGGGCCGGGCGCGGCCTGCGCAAGCTGGGGTTCATCGATTTCGCCACCACCATCGCGCCGGGGCTGCGAGATGTCTTGCTGACCGGCAAGGCCTACGAGGCTGTGGGCCCGCGGCGCGGCGGGCGCCCGTCCTACGACGCCGTCGTGATGGACGCGCCGCCCACCGGCCGGATCGCCCAGTTCCTCAACGTCAACACCGAGGTCGCCGGCCTGGCCAAGGGCGGCCCGATCCACCATCAGTCCGAGTCGATCATGCGGCTGCTGCGTTCGGACCGCACCCGGGTGCACTTCGTGAGCGTGCTGGAGGAGATGCCGGTCCAGGAGACCCTCGACGGGGTCGCCGCCATGGCATCGATCTCCCTGCGCGTCGGCGCCCTCATCGTGAACATGGTTCGGCGCCCGGCGCTGGAACCCGCGGCACTCGCGGCGGCCGCCGACGGGACGCTGGACCGGGCGGGTCTGGCGGCGGTGCTGGGCGGCGTGGGCGTCAGCTTCGAGGACGTGCTTGACGGTCTGCTCGCCGGCGCCGCCAATCACGCGGCGCGCGTCGCCCTGGAGGACAAGCAGCGCGCCGACCTGGCCGCGACCGGGCTGCCGGTCCTGGAATTGCCCGCCCTGCCCGACGGCATCGACCTGGCCGCCCTGTACGCCCTCGCCGAGGAACTGTGCGCGCAGGGAGCAACGAGCGCGCGGGAGGGCTCATGACGGCGCCCCGGCTGGACCTCGACGCGCTCGTGAACGACCCCGCGGTGCGCATCATCGTCTGCTGCGGCTCGGGCGGGGTCGGCAAGACGACGACCGCGGCCGCCCTGGGGCTGCGCGCCGCCGAAGCCGGCCGTCAGGTCGTGGTGCTGACCATTGACCCGGCCCGCCGCCTGGCCCAGTCGATGGGCTTGACCGAGCTGGACAACACCCCGCGCGCGGTCGAAGGAATCGACGAGGCGGCCGGCGGATCGCTGCACGCGATGATGCTGGACATGAAGCGGACCTTCGACGAGGTCGTCGAAGCCCACGCCGACCCGGCCCGTGCGGCAGCGATCCTGGCGAATCCCTTCTACCAATCCCTGTCGGAGTCCATGGCGGGCACCCAGGAGTACATGGCCATGGAGAAACTCGGCCAGCTGCGCCGCCGCGCGGACTGGGACCTGATCGTCGTTGACACCCCACCAAGTCGTTCGGCCTTGGATTTCCTGGACGCCCCCAAGCGCCTCGGATCGTTCCTGGACGGGCGGGTCATCAAGATCCTGGCCGCCCCGGCCAAGGCCGGGGGCAAGGCGTACCTGAAGATCGTCAGCGCCGGGTTCAACCTGCTCGCGAACACCATCACCCGGGTGATCGGGGCCCAGCTGCTGCGCGACGTGCAGGCCTTCGTCGCCGCGCTCGACACGATGTTCGGCGGTTTCCGCGAGCGCGCCGACGCGACCTACAAGCTGCTCAAGGACCCGGAGACCCGCTTCGTCGTCGTCGCCGCGCCCGAGCGGGACGCGCTGCGCGAAGCCGCGTACTTCGTCGAGCGGCTGTCCGCCGAGCGGATGCCGTTGGCCGGGCTGGTGCTCAACCGCGTCCACCGCAGCGCCGCGGCCACGCTCTCACGTGAACGCGCGCTGGCCGCCGCGGAAGATCTGGCCGCCGCGGAAGATCTGGGCGCCGCAACCGATGCGGACACCGCGTCGCTCGCGCAGGCGTTGCTGCGCCTGCACGCCGACCAGATGACGGTGATCGCCCGCGAGCAGCGGCTGGCCGGCGCGTTCTGCCGTGCGCACCCCGGGGTCGCGGTCGGCGAGGTCACCGCCCAGGCCGGCGACGTGCACGACCTCGACGGGCTGCGCGCGGTGGCGAAGGAACTGGCCGCCTTAACTGTTGCGTCCGAGTAAGGGGCTGCTATCGCAGCCACTTACTCGGACGTCAGCGTGAACTCAGATGGCCTCGGGCATGACCTCGGTCAGTTCCACCGGCGCGCGACCGGACAGGTGCGCGTCCCGGGCGCTCTCCAGCAGGCCCCGCCACGAGGTGACGGTCGGGCGGCGGCGCAGCAGGGCCCGGCGCTCGCGCTCGGTCATGCCGCCCCACACGCCGAACTCGACGCGGTTGTCCAGCGCGTCGGCGAGGCACTCGGTGCGCACCGGGCAGCCCATGCAGACGGCCTTGGCGCGGTTCTGTGCAGCCCCCTGCACGAACAGTTCATCGGGTGCGGACGCCTTGCACTTCGCGCGTGCGGCCCAGTCGTTGTCCCACATATGCCCCTGCTCCCCCTGGCGCTGCGCGATCGCCCACCCCTGAGCGATCTGCCGACGCCGAACGTGACCCGCCCGATGTGACGCTCCGTGCTCGGGTTGTTCCCAAGAGAGCCACCCTGGGGTGGTCCGGGGATCCGCGGCGCGGGGCGTTCGTGGGGGCTTGGACGTGGCGGAATCGCGACCGGTTCCCGTCGACTTCCCCGGGGCAGCTATGAGCGCACTGTCCGTTTCGCCGAGCCCGGGCCGACACCGCCTGACAGACCTTGATCACCAGCGCCAGACCGGCCCGTGGGACCACCCTGACCAAATGGTTCCGGCGCAGGGGATAGTCACAGCAAGCGGTTACGTCAAGTAGCTGCCGACGTTGGATTTCCCGCCGTACGCTGACGCTCATGAAGACACCGTGGGGGCGGCGTGGCCGCGACACCGAGGCGCCGGTGGTCATTACCCCGGCGCTGGGGAACTGGGGCCAGCGCAAAGAGGCGAGTCGCGCGTCCTACGTGACGAGCTTCCTCGGCGTGTGCCTGCTCGCCGGCGCCCTGATCGCCGGGCTGCTGCTGCCGCTGGTCGGCACCGGCGCCGTGGCCGCCAAGAACCTTGCGGAGGACTTCCAGGCCCTGCCCAGCGACATCGAAACGCGCCCGCCGGCCCAGGCCTCGACCGTGCTCGCCGCCGACGGCACCCGCATTGCGCAGTTCTTCGACGAGAACCGCGTCGCCGTGCCGCTGTCCAAGGTCGCGCCGATCATGAAGAACGCGATCATGGCGATCGAGGACAGCCGTTTCTACGAGCACGGCGGCGTCGACCCCAAGGGGACCCTGCGCGCCGCGTTCAGCAACACCGAGGGCGAAGGCGGGCGCCAGGGTGGTTCCACGCTGACCCAGCAGTACGTCAAGAACCTGCTGATCCAGCTCTCCGACGGCGACCCCGACAAAATCGCCGCCGCGCGCGCGCCGACGATCAAGCGCAAGGTGCAGGAGCTCAAGTACGCGCTCGAAATCGAGAAGCGCATGTCCAAGGACGAGATCCTGGAGAACTACCTCAACATCGCCTACTTCGGCTCCGGCGCGTACGGGGTCGAGGCCGCGTCCCGGCGCTACTTCTCGAAGAGCTCGAATAACTTGACACTGACCGAGGCCGCGCTGCTCGCGGGGGCGGTCAAGAGCCCCGGTGCCTACGACGCGACGGTGTACCCCGAGGCCGCCAAGGAACGTCGCGATGTCGTGCTCACCCGGATGCGCGACACCGGCTTCATCACCACCGAGCAGATGACCAAGGCCAAGGCCGAGGGCCTGGGCCTGCGCATCTCCCCGACCTTCAACGGCTGCACCCGTTCGCCGGTGCCGTTCTTCTGTGACTACATCACCCGGGTGATTCTCAACGACCCGATTTTCGGTGAGACCGAGCGCGACCGTTCCGACGTGCTCTCTCGGGGCGGCCTGACGATTCGCACCACTATCGACCTGAAGGCGCAGAAGGCCGCCGACGACTCGATCCGCTTCCACACCAACCCGACCGACAAGGTCGCGGCCGCGCTGGCGACCGTGGAGCCGGGCACCGGCAAGATCCGCGCCATGTCGGTCAGCCGCGAGTACGGCGGGCTCAAAGGCCAGACCACCATCAACTACGCGACCGACTACAAGTACGGCGGCTCGCGCGGATTCCAGAACGGCTCCACCCACAAGACCTTCACCTCGGCCGCTGCGGTCCTGGCGGGCTACGGCACCGAGTACAAGATCGTGTCCCCGTTCCGGGCCAGCGGTTTCGCCGCTCAGCGCCGCTGCGACGGCAAGCGGGTGCCGGCCGATGGTTGGAACCCGAAGAACTTCACCGATGAGCAGACCGACGGTGATTTCGGCGCGATCACTCAGCGTGAGGCACTGCGCCGTTCGGTCAACAGTTACTACGCGCGCTTGGAGACTCTGGTCGGGCTGTGCAACGTCGTCCAGATGGCCGAGGCTGCCGGCGTCCACCGCGCCGACGGCAACCCGCAACAGGAGTTCCTGCCCTACACCCTGGGCATCAACGAGGTCTCTCCGCTGACGGTGGCGAACTCCTACGCTACGTTCGCCGCGCGCGGCCTGCGCTGCAACCCGATCGCCATCGAGTCGATCGCCGGCCGCGACGGCAAGGCGCTGCCGGTGCCGGGCGCCGAGTGCAAGCAGACCATCAAGCCCGAGGTCGCCGACGTGGTCACCGACCTGCTGCGCTCGGTGATGGAACCGGGCGGCTACGGCTTCCGGATGCGGCTGGGTGCGGGCGAATGTGTCCTGAAGGACCCGACGGTCTGCATCACCGGCGACGCGGTCAGTGACCGCGCGGCTGGCGGCAAGACTGGGACGACCAACAACGCGGTTGCGGTGTGGTACGCCGGGATGACGATGCAGATGTCGACCGCGGTGTGGGTCGGTAACCCGGATGACTATGGCTTCACGATGGACAACATCAACATCGGTGGCTTCTACCGCGAGGTCGTGTCCGGATCACGCGTGCCCGGCCCGATCTGGCGGGACATGATGCAGGTCGCGCACAAGGGTCTGCCCAAGCTCAACTTCCACCCGGCCTCGAACGCGTGGCTGCGCGGTACCAAGGGTGGGGGTGTCAATGGCCCGGGCAAGATGACCTACAAGGCCGGCGAGGTCAACGACCCCAAGGCCGGGGACCCCAAGCCGACCAAGATCCCGGACGCGCTGCGCAAGAAGGCCAAGGAGAAGCGCGAGAACGAGCGCGAGAACTGAGCGCTAGCGTCCGAGTAACTGGCTGCTATTGAAGTCAGTTACTCGGACGCCACGGTTAAGGTGCACCCCGGCGGTGAGGTGACTCACTCGCCCCTGGCACTTCGTGGTTCCTCGGGCACCATGGGGACATGCCCCGCTCCGCTCTGGTCGACGTCGCCGCGCGGCACCCCGCGCCCGCCGCGCTCGGCGCCTTGGTCGCGCTCGGGGCGGGGGCCGTGGCCTACGGGGCCGGGTACGAGGTGCGCGCATTCACCCTGCGCCGCGTCAGCGTGCCCGTGCTGCCGGCCGGGCAGCGCCCGCTGCGCATCCTGCAGGTGTCCGACCTGCACATGACCGCCGCCCATGCCCGTAAGCGCACCTGGGTACGTAGCCTGGCGGCCCTGGAGCCCGACCTGGTGATCAACACCGGGGACAACCTCTCCGCCCTGGACGCAGTGCCGCACGTCCTCGACGCGCTTGCCCCATTGCTGAAGTTCCCCGGCGCATTCGTATTCGGCTCCAATGATTACTACTCCCCGCGCCGCGGCAATCCGGCCAAGTACCTGTGGGAGCGCAAGTCGCGCTCGCTCCCGCGCCCGATCGACCTACCGCACGGGGAACTGCACGACGCGTTGGCCTCCGCAGGCTGGGACTACCTCGGCAACGCCCGCACCCGGTTGAAGCTGGACGGGCGCGTGTTGGACCTCGTCGGAGTGGACGATCCGCACGTGAATCGGGACCGCTACGCCCGAGTTGCCGGCCTGGCAGACCCCGCCGCTGATCTATCGATCGGCGTGCTGCATGCCCCCTACCGCCGGGTCCTGGACGCGATGGCCGCTGACGGTCACCGCCTGTTGGTCGCCGGCCACACCCACGGCGGGCAGCTTCGCGTGCCGCGGTACGGCGCACTGGTCACCAACTGCGACCTCGACCCCGGCCGCGCCCGCGGCCTCTCGCGGTACCCCGCCTGGCACGACCCCGCCTCCCCCTGGCTGCATGTCAGCGCCGGGCTCGGCACCTCGCCGTACTTCCCCCTGCGCTTCTGCTGCCGCCCCGAGGCGACGCTGCTCACCCTCGTCGGTCCCGACGGCCACTGAACTGCTCGCCGTCGGCTGGCGATCAACGTTGATAGCTGTGATGCGTCCTGTCCGACCGGCCACGCCCCAGGGATCCCCACGTTGATCCCTGGCCAACATGGCGCGGGCGCAACCGCGTACCCGGCGCCTTCGCCGGGCGGCTAGACTCGGGACCGCAGAATCGGGGTATAGCGCAGCTTGGTAGCGCACCCCGGCCGCAGGCCGGCATACGCGCAGCGTGAGGGACCCGTCCCGGACGAAGCGCGCGGGCTAGAGCAAGACAACTTCATATTCGGGGTATAGCGCAGCTTGGTAGCGCGCTTCGTTCGGGACGAAGAGGTCGTGGGGTCAAATCCCGCTAC
>JBQTII010000036.1:0-70717 GCA_052388275.1 Sporichthyaceae bacterium
CAGACCAGCGCCAGCGTACGAGCGACGACCAGCGCCCGGTTGCGTACCTGCTCCGGACCCAGGGCCGCAAGCTGCGCTGCGCGCAGCGCCTCGGCCTGCACCAGCAGGCCGAGCTGGATGCGGGTGCTCAGGTTGCGCTCGCCCTGCGGGTCCGCGCTGCCGTAGAGCTGGTCCGAAGCTGCCGTGAGCCGGTCGCTCAGCGCACCCAGTTCCTTGACGTCACCGCCGGCGATCGCCGCCGCCTGCTCGTGCGCGTTCGGGATGTCGGCGGCGGCGACCAGGGCGGCCCACTCGGGGAAGGTGACCTGCGGACGGGTCTGCTGGTACAGCCGGTCGACGCCGGTGGTGGGACGTAGCGGGGTCAACGGCGGGCCGGGGGCGAAGGTGCCGCCGGCGAAACTCGGAACCTCGGCATTGCGCGTGAACTCGACCCCGTCGATCTCAGGGCTCTGGAATACGAAGGGCGCCAGGTCCGCATTGGCCAAGTCGTAGGTGCGGTCGCCGAGCACCCGCAGGCGCCCCGCCGCGCGCTGGTACTGCTCGCGCAGGGTCTTGTCGGTGACCGAACTGCCGAGCTTGGACAGCCGCGCGACCTCGATGTAGAGCTCGGCACTGTCCCGGAAGTTCAGCAGGGCACGCGGTGCCTGCGCGAAGGGAACCCGAGCGCTGAGCATGGTGCGGGCCTCAAGGAACTTGACCAGCGCGTTGTCGGAGTCACGGCTGACCTTGGCGGCGTCGGCCTTGCCCTCGCGCCAGTCGTTGAGGGTCTTGATGTAGTCCAGTGCGCCCTGGGACATGCCGGTCATGTCGGCGAGGATGCCGTCCTTCCAGATCTCCCCGGGGGTCTGCTCGCGGGCGGAAATGATCGAGTCGTCCTCGCCGCGCAGCGCCAGCGTCAAGGCGCCCGAGCCGAGGGCCAGCACGGCGACGGCGGCGATGACCCGGTTACGAGTCTTGCCGAACACCCCGGCGCGCTTGGCTGCCTTGCCCGACAGGTGACCGGGGCGGGACTTGGCCATGGATCGTGAGTCCTCTCGCGGCGAGGTGCAGATGATGCGCCCAGCGTAGGCGCGCCTGGTTTCTGTCGGGTCCGGTGCAGAACACGGTTCGGTCTCAGGCCGGTCGCGGATGCCTGCGGTGGGCGGCGCGTTCCGGTATTGCGCCGCCCCGGACCGCGGGGTAGCGTTAATCACTATAAACGTGGACGCGCGAGTCTGCGTCCCCGCCGGGCTTGCTCGCCCGCTCCGACCAGCACGGCATCGGTCGCCTACCCCCTGTGCGCCGCCGCCGGCCAAATTCGAGGAAAGGTAATTCGGTGCACTACAACTTTGGTATCGAGTGGCTCAAGGCGTTCCGCGAGAGTTCGGAGAAGGTCTGCGCGCTGTACAACCGCGACGGCTTCGTCTTCGAGGACGTCATGCTCGACCAGCACAACATCAATGACTACGACGACCTGCTGCGCCTGTTCTCCCTCTACGCGAACAAGGACCGCGCCAACGGCTTCGGTGTGCACAACTTCAAGATCCGCTCCTATGTCGGCGACAAGCGCTCCGGGCTGCTGCGTTGGGAGTGGACCCCCGAGGACGCCGGCATGTTCATCGGACTCGATGTTGCCGGCAAGCCGTTCGGTACCCAGGGCCACACGTTCCACATCTACAACGAGGCCGGCAAGATCGTGCGCGAGTCCTCCTGGTGGGACGCCGCCGCGATCCTGCGCGCGGTCGGCCCGGTCAGCCCGACCAAGAGCCTGACCGGTACCAAGGGCTCCGGCACCGCCGGTGACGGCTCGAAGTACACCCCGGCTGCCAACGACCGGGCCCACGCCGAGCGTTGGGCCGCGGCTGTGGGCAGCGACATCGAGGCGCTCGGTCACCTCTACGCCGACTACTTCACCTCCGAGTGGACGATGGTCGATGATCACCTCGAGGACACCGCGACCGACCGCGAGATGCTCGCGGCGTCCCTGGGCGGCCTGTCCAGCGGCGAGAACGGCACCTACACCCTCACGGTGACCGACGTGTACTCCGGCAACGGGCACCTGTTGATTCACTGGGACCTGACCGTCGAGGGCGCGAGCACCTATCGCGGGCTGCCCACCGGCGGCAAGACCCTGACCACGCTGGGCTCGACGTTCCACGAACTCGACTCCGACGGCAAGATCCTGCT
The DNA here is from genome assembly GCA_052388275.1 of Sporichthyaceae bacterium. GTDB lineage: Bacteria > Actinomycetota > Actinomycetes > Sporichthyales > Sporichthyaceae > JBQTII01. The sequence continues at coordinate 2,167 of JBQTII010000036.1, forward strand.
CGAGTCAACCTGCATCGAGGACAACCGCGTCTTCATCCAGCTCGGCGTGCCGATTCTGCGCCCGCACTACTGGGAGGCCGACTTCGACATGGCGGCCTTCGTCGCCAGCCTCGGGGCCTGATCCCTGCCGGCATTGATCCTCTAGGGTCGGCGCGCTCACCTGGACCCCTCAGGCGGGCGCGCCGATTCGTTTCTCCGGAAGGCAGTACCGATGACCCAGACACCGATGACCCAGACACCGATGAGCCGGCCGAGCTCCGTCCGCGTGCTGTGCATCGGCGGTTCCACCCGCCCCGGGTCCAGCTCGGAGAAGGCGATCAAGGTCAGCGCCGCGGCGGCCGAGGCGGCCGGCGCCACCGTCGAGCTGATCGTCAGCCGGGACCTGATGTTCCCGATCTACGACACCGAGACCGGGGATCGCAGCCCCGAGGCGGCGCGCTTCGTCGCGGCGGTTCGCGCCGCAGACGCCTTCATCATCGCCTCGCCCGGCTATCACGGCTCGATGTCCGGGATGCTCAAGAACGCCTTGGATTATCTGGAGGACACCAACAAGGACGATCGGGTCTACCTCGACGGAATGCCGGTCGGCTGCGTTGCGGTCTCCTACGGGTGGCAGGCCACGGTGTCGACCCTGGCGAGCATTCGCACCACCGTGCACGCGCTGCGCGGCTGGCCCAGCCCGCTGGGCGGCACCATCAATGCCTCGGGGAGGATTTTCGACGCCGACGGGCACTGCATCGACGACGGCGCACGGTTTCAATTGGAGACCGTCGCCAAGCAGGTCGTTGAGTTCGCGATTCTGCGCCGCAGTGGCCTGGCCCCCAGCCTGAGCGAAACCTCGACGGTATGAGCGCTCGCCCGGATGTGGTGCAGCGCACGGCACCATCCTCTAGCTAGCAGTCAATCCTGACTGCTACGGTCGAGTTTCGCCCACACGCACGGCGGCCGTAGATTGGCCGCCGACCCCTGCGGCCCGCTGATGCGCCGGTCGCGCGCAACGCTGGGGTCACTCGGTGCAGAGGAAAGGGAGCGAGGGTGCAGACCGCAACCGCTGTCCCGAACCAGACCGCAGTCATCGTTCTGGCGGACCCGCGAACCCGCACCGAGCGAAAGCTGATCGACGAATGGGTGGCGAGCACCCACCGAAGTTCCCCCGTGCTGGAGGCACGCGGGGACTGGACGGTCACCGACTACCCGGACGCGACCCTGGTGCTCCCGGTCCGGGTGACCTGGATCGACGTCCCGGCTCCGTCGCGGCGCCCGTCGGAAATGCTTGCCCACCTATCTCCACGGCGGCCGTGGAGCGTGCTGCAACCGGCCCTCATTCGACGGGTTCCGGGACGCGCGAACGTGGTCAAGGGCGAGGGCGCCACCATCGGTGAGCTGCGGGCCCGCTTCGACGCCGAGACCGGCCCGGCCGGGACCTCCCTGGAGACCTTCGTCGCCCGCGCGGCAACCGTGGCCTGCGATCGCGCCGAACGCCGATTGATCGGTGATCGCTACAAGGTGCCGCGTCAGGTCGTCGAGCAGATCAGCGAGTCGCTGCGCTTCCGCACCCGGATCGATGACCTCGCGGCGAAGCTCGGCAAGCCGGCGGCGGTGGTGCTGGCCGAGGCCAAGTCCGCCCTGGACGAACTCGTCACCGTGCAGAGCCCCGCGGCAATTGATGCCTTCCGCACCGTGCTCGCGCCGATGCACGCCAGAGCGTGGAAGGTGCAGGTCGACACCACCGGCCTGGACGCGCTGCGCGAGCTCAACAAGGCGCGTGCGCTGGTGTTCCTGCCGGCTCACCGGTCCTACGTGGACCCCTTGGTGCTGGCCGAGGTGCTGCACCAGCATGATTTCCCGAGAAACCACATGCTCGGTGGCAACAACATGTCGTTCTGGCCGATCGGCCCGCTGGGCAAGCGCGCCGGGGTCATCTTCATCCGGCGGGCCAACGCGGACGACGCGGTGTACAAGTTCGCGCTGCGGGAGTACCTGAGCCACCTGACGGCCAAGAAGTTCAATCTGGAGTGGTACGTCGAAGGTGGGCGGACCCGAACCGGCAAGCTGCGCCCGCCGAAGCTCGGCCTGCTCTCCTACCTGGTGCGAGCCCTCGGTGAGGACACCGCCACCGACGTCGCCATGGTCCCAGTCTCGATCGTCTACGACCACATGAGGGAGGTCAGCGCCCTCGACGCCGAACAGGGTGGGGCCGCCAAGGCGGCGGAGAGCACCCGCTGGCTTGCCCGTTACGTCCGTGATCAGCAGAACCGCAGCGGCAACGCCTGGGTGCGCTTCGGGGAGCCGTTCTCGCTGCGCGAGGCCCTGGCGGCCGCCGGCAGCGGACCGACGCAGCTGGACAAGGTGGGATTCCGCATCTGCGACGGCATCAACCGCGCGACCCCGATGACCTCGAGTGCGCTGTTGACGTTCGCGTTGCTGGGCAGCCACGACCGGGCGCTCACCTTGGCCGAGGTAGGCCGGGTCGCGGAGCCCCTGCTGGACTACCTGGAGCTGCGCGGGGTCCCCACCACCGACGCCGACCGCGAACTGCGCACCGACTCGGGGCTGCGCGCGGCGCTCGATCGCCTGGTCAGCTACGGCGTCGCCACCACCTTCGACGGCGGACCCGATCCGGTCTGGTCCATCCAGCCAGGCCAGCACCGGGTCGCGGCCTTTTATCGCAACGGTGCGTTGCACCACCTGGTCACCCGGGCGATCGTCGAGCTGGCGCTGCTCCACGTCGCTCGCAAGGGCAATGCGCAGGACCCGATCGCGCAGGCCTGGGCGGAGGCGCAGCGCCTGCGTGACCTGCTCAAGTTCGAGTTCTTCTTCCCCCCAACAGAGCAGTTCTCTTCCGACGTCGCCCGGGAGTTGTGCCTGATCGACCCCAACTGGAGTCAGCGTGCGAGCGAAGACGGGGCCGCCGACCTGCTGGCCTGCTCGCAGTTGCTGGTCGCGCACCGTTCCCTGCGCTCCTTCTTGGACGCTCAGATCGTGGTCGCCACCGCGCTGGTGGAACGCGATCCCGCACTGGAGGTCGTCGAGGGTCCCTTCCTGAGTCAGTGCCTGGGGCTGGGTCAGCAGATGTTGCTGCGCGGGCGGCTGCACCGCGCGGATTCGGTCTCGCGCGAGCTTTACGCCACTGCGCTGCGGCTGGCCCGCCACCGTGGCCTGCTGGAGGTCGGGGGCGAGGAGGTCCGGCGCGCGCGGGCGGACTTCGTCGCCGAGGTCTCCGAGATCCTGGAACGTCTGGGCCGGATCGCGCGCCTTGAGGAAGATCTGCTCGGTGAGGTTCTCGCATGAACGAGCGCAGCGAGCGAATCAATAAGGACACGGGAACGGAGCACTCATGACGCTCGACAAGCTTCTGGCAGATATCTTCTCCGCCGAGCGCGGCCCGCACATCGGCGCGTTCTTCGACTTCGACGGCACGGTGATCACCGGCTACTCGGCGAGTTCCTTCTACAACAAGCGAATCAAGGACCTCGATATCGGGCTGCAGGAGCTGGTCAAGACCCTGCTGATAGCGCGTCGCGGTATCCACACCGAAGAGGATTTTGCCGAGCTACTCGACCTCTCGCTCGGGGCGTGGAAGGGCAAGAGTGAGGATGAGCTGTTCGCGCTGGGCCGCAAGCTGTTCCGTGGTGAGATCGCGGGCAAGCTCCACACCGAGGTCTTCGAGCTGATCGAGGCCCACCGCGCGATGGGTCACACCCTCGTGCTCGCCTCCTCGGCCACGCGTTTTCAGGTTGCCCCGATGGCGGACGAACTCGGGATCGACCGAGTGCTGTGCACGCCGCTCGGGGTGGACCCCGATGGCCTGCTGACCGGCGCCACCGGTGGCCGTCCCCTGTGGGGTCCTGGCAAGGCAGCCGCGGTGCGGGCCTGCGCCGCCGAGGACGGGATCGACCTGGAGCGTTCCTTCGGCTACAGCAACGGCGATGAGGATGTCCCGTTCCTGGAGGCCGTCGCGCACCCGGTCGCAGTGGCCCCCGAGGCGGGCCTCGCCGAACAGGCACAAGGGCGGGGGTGGCCGATCCTGGAGTGCGTGCCCCGCGGCAAGCGTCCGGGCGTGGCCGACATCGCGCGTACCGCCGCCTTCTACGGCGCCTTCACCGGTGCGCTGGCGGTCGGGGCCGGGGTCGGGTTGTTGAACCGCTCGCGCCGCCAGGTCGTCGACATCACCTCTGCCGTAGGCACCGACCTCGGTTTCGCCCTGGCCGGGGTCGAGGTCGAAGTGGTCTCCGGCGCCGAGCACCTGTGGTCGCACCGCCCGGCCGTGTTCATCTTCAACCACCAGTCCTACATGGACGCGGCGGTGGCGATGAAGCTCGTGCGCACGTCCTTCACCGGAGTGGCCAAGAAGGAGGCCAAGAACATGCCGGTGTTCGGGGCGTTGTTCCAGATCGGCGGGGTCGCCTTCATGGACCGCGGGAACATCAGCGACCCGAAGGCTGCACTTGCTCCGGCGGTGGACAAGCTCACCAATGAAGGGCTGTCGCTGGTGCTGGCCCCGGAGGGCACCCGCTCGCCCACCCCGCGGCTCGGTCCGTTCAAGAAGGGCGCCTTCCACATGGCGCAACAGGCGGGCGTGCCGATCGTCGCGATGGTGATGAAGGGTCAGAACGAGGTGCAGTGGAAGGGTGCGCAATGCGTGCGCCCCGGCCGCATCGAGGTCGTGGTGCTGCCGCCGTTCGACACCTCGCAATGGACCCCGCAGACGGTGTCGGCGCGCACCGCCGAGGTGCGCGACAGGTTCGTCCATACGCTCTCGCACTGGCCGGGACGACCATCCGCTCCGGACATTTCTGCCACCGCGGCGGGTCCGGCATGAGCATGAGCGGCGCCCCCGACGCCGTGATGGCCGACGCCCAGTGGGGTGGCGGCAGCGATGTCATGAACGCCTTCGAGACGTTGATGTGGCGGGTGGAGATCGACTCGCCGCTGCGCTCCACCTGCGTCGCGGTCGAACTGCTCGATGGGACGCCGGACTGGTCCGAGGTCGTGGCCGTCCACGAACGGGTGGTGCGCATGGTGCCGCGCCTGCGCCAGCGCGTGGTCGCACCGCCGATGGGCTTGGCGCCGCCGCGTTGGGCGCAGGTGAGCGATTTCGACCTGCACTACCACCTGCGGCGCACCCGGCTGCCGGAGGGCGCCGGGTGGACCGAGCTGCTCGCCGCCGCCCAGAAGGCAGGCATGCGCGGCTTTGACCGCAGCCGCCCGCAGTGGGAGGCGGTGCTGTACGAGGGAATGCCGGACGGCAAATCGGCGTACGTCTTCAAGCTGCACCACGCCATGTCCGACGGGCTCGGGATCATGAAGCTGATGGGTCTGATTCACCCGCCGGCAGGTACCAAGTTTCCCGACCTGCCGGCGGAGTTCGCGCGGCCGGCCAGGACCATGACGCCGCTGGACGCCCTGCGGGCCCACGCCGGCGACGGCGTGCGTTCTGCGCCCGGCCTTGCCCGCAAGGCCGGGGAGTCGACTCTGCGGGCGGTTACCAGTCCGCTCTCCTCGGTGAAATCCTCGGCGTCCTACACCCGCTCGCTTCGCCGGGTGCTCTCGCCGCCGGCCGCGAAACCGTCGCCGTTGCTGGCGGCTCGGAGCAACAACTGGCGCTTCGCTGCGCTCGACGTGGATTTCCCTTCGTTGCGTAAAGCTGCCAAATCCGTCGGCGGTTCGATCAACGACGCCTACCTGGCGGCGCTGCTCGGCGGCTACCGGCTCTACCACGAGGCCATGGGGTCGACCCCAGTCGCGATCCCGATCGCGATCCCGATCTCCCTTCGCAGCGCAGAGGATGCCACCGGCGGCAACGAGATCGCGACGGCGCGCCTGGCAGCCCCGATGGACATTGTCGACCCGGCCAAGCGGCTGGCCGCCATTGGCGACATGGTGCGCCGGGCCCGATCCGAGCCCGCGATGAACAACATCAACCTGGTGGCGCCTACCATCGCGAAGCTGCCGCCCGCGATGATCGCGCAACTCGCCGGCGGCATGACCAAGACCAACGACCTGCAGGCGAGCAACGTGCCGGGCTTTCGGGACGACGTTTTCCTGGCCGGGGTTCGGGTCGAGCTGCTCTATGGCTACGCACCGCTACCCGGGTGTCCGGCGATGATCACCCTGCTCACGCACGGCGCAATCGGCTGCGTTGGGATCAACTACGACGCCGCGGCGTTCACCGATGGCCCGCTGTTCATCCGGAGCCTGGTCGCCGGATTCGACGAGGTACTCCGCCTGGCCGGCACCGACGCGGTTCCCACCACCAGCCGCTGATCGCACCCGCACCCGCCCGCCGCCACGAGGGAGGATCCGCCATGACCACCGCAGCGCCCATCACAGACTCCTACCAGGGCGGGAGCGGTAGCCCGCTGGTGCTGCTGCACGGCATCAACGGTTCCTGGCGGATCTGGCGCCCGGTGCTGGCGGGCTTGGAGGAGCGGCACGCGGTGTTCGCTCCCACGTTGATCGGGCACCGGGGGGGCCCCGAGCTGGCACCGGGTCCGAACGGCATCTCACCGATTGCGGATGACCTGGAGGCCCGTCTGGACGCTGCCGGGATCGCTAGGGCCCACCTGGTCGGCAACTCCCTGGGCGGCTGGCTCGCGCTGGAGTTGGCCGCGCGGGGGAGGGCGACGTCCGTGGTCGCCTTCGCCCCGGCCGGGACCTACTCCAAAGACCGCGACCTGCGCCGGGTCGGGACCTTACTGAAGATGGCCAAGCGCAGCGCGGGTAACAAGAGCGTGCACAAGCTGATGGCCAACCCGCGCTACCGCAAGGTCTTACTGCGCAGCGCCATGGAGCGCGCCGACCTGATCCCCGCCGAGGACATGATGGGGATGAGCCTGGATCTGCAGGCCTGCACGATGCTCGACGGCCTGCTTGCCTCGTTGGCGGTCACCGGTCCGACCCGCGCGCTGGCGATCCCTTGCGACACTCCGGTGCGGATCGTGTGGCCGGTCAAGGACCGCACCATTCCCTTCACCCGGTACGGGCAGCCGTGGACCGAGGTGATTCCGCACGCCGAACTCATCATGGTCTCCGGCGTCGGGCATGTACCCATGTACGACAACCCGACCCTGGTTGTGCGAACCATTCTGGAGTTCACCGATCGGGTGGACGCCCAATGACCTGCGAGGCCCGGCCTGCCTGCGACCCTCAGTAGGGTCTAGCCCGCACCTGAACGTCCATCAACCGCGGAGGATTGCTGATGTCGAGCAAGGATTACGAGCTCACCGGATCACAGGGCGCCATCGTCGTGCGGCACCACTCGCCGATGGGCGCCAACCGCGTCGTCGTGCTCGCCCACGGCTTCGGTGAGCACTCCGGCCGCTACGCCCACGTCATCGACCGACTGGTCGCCGATGGCGCCGAGGTCTACGCGCCGGACCACCGTGGCCACGGGCGATCCGCGGGTCCGCGTGCGGTGGCCGATGACGTCGACGCGATGGCTGCGGACCTGCACCTGGTCGTCCTGAGCACCCAGGACGACAATCCCGGCCTGCCGGTCGTGCTGCTCGGGCACTCGATGGGTGGGCTGATGGCGATCCGCTACGCGCAGATCTACGGCGGGTTGTCCGCGCTCGCGCTCTCGGGTCCGTTCCTCGGCAACCCGATGATGGCGCCGCTGCTCGACATGGACCCGCTGCCCGACATCCCGATCGACCCGTCCGTGCTTTCCCGTGACCCCGCGGTGGGGGAGGCCTACGCCGCTGACCCGCTCGTTTACCACGGCCCGTTGATCAAGGCGAGCCTGGTCGGCCTGTTCGGCGGTGCGGAGAAGGTTGCCGCGGGCCCGAACCTCGGGTCGCTGCCGGTGCTGTGGATGCACGGCGAAGGTGACCAGTTGGCGCCGTATGACAGCGCGAAGGTCATCGCGGACAAGGTCTTCGGGAGCAACGTCGTCGCGAGGTCCTACCCGGGCGCGCAGCACGAGATCCTGAATGAGACGAACAAGGCCGAGGTTCTGGACGACCTGGCGAGCTTCCTCGGCGACGTCGCCTGACGAACCTTCGGCTCCCCGCTTCACCTGCGTGCCCGCTCCGGTTGTCTGGGGCGGGCACTCCCATTGCTGCAAGGTCGTGAGATCAGAATTCGAGCAATAGGCCGACGGCCCGCTTGATGCGGTCGATGTCAGCTGACGGCGCTCGGCCGATGCGGTGCACGAGGCGAGCCACCGAAACCGACTTGATGTCCTCCGCTTTGGCGTAGCTGGTCTCGGTCAATCCGCTCGGCCCGGATTCCACCTCGATGTGCGTGGGAAGGCTCCGACGGGTGGTGGTCATCGGGACCACGATCACCAGTCCGGCTCGACTGGCGTTCATTCGGTCTGCCGACATGACCACGGCAGGTCGGCGGTCACCCTGCTCGTGCCCGATCGGGGTCCCGAAGTCGGTCAACCAGATCTCGCCGCGCAGTGGCGGCGCGGTCACGATTCGTCCGCGAGCGCGGGCGCTTCGTTGGCGCGCTCGGCCTGCAGCTCTGCCCACGCCGGCGCATCGGCAGCGAGTGTCGTGTAGCCCTGCTCGAAGGCTTCCCAGAACAGCGCCTTCTCATAGGCAGCGAGCGCGGCTGCGACGACGGCCTGCTGTTGCATGCCGGTGCGCTGTGCCAGCTCGGCGGCCAGCAGACGCGTCTGTTCGCTGACCCGGATCGTCGTGCTCATGATCTGCACTCTACTGTTTAGTAGACTATTTGGTCTACAAAATCGAGCCGTTCAGTTCTGGCCGTTGACCAGCGTGTGGCGCAGGGGAGAGCCGGCAAACGTGCCGAGCATCTTGAGTTCGGCGGCAAAGAAGGAGAGTTCCTCCAATGCGCGGGCCAGGCCCGGCGAGGCAGGGTGGCCGTCGACCTCGGCGTAGAACTGGGTCGCGGTGAACTGGCCGTCGACCATGTAGGACTCCAGTTTGGTCATGTTCACCCCGTTGGTCGCGAACCCGCCGAGCGCCTTGTAGAGCGCGGCCGGCAGGTTGCGGACGCGGAACACGAAGCACGTCACGACGTCCGGAGCGTCCACCGCGACGACGGCGCTTTCGCGGGCGAGCATCACGAAACGCGTGGTGTTGTGGGCCTCGTCCTCGACGCTTCTCTCGAGGATCTCCAACCCGTAGAGGGCGGCGGCGGGCTCAGGGGACAGGGACGCGGCGCTCGCGTCCCCGGCCTCGGCGATCTCGCGGGCCGCGCCCGCGGTGTCACCCGCGACGATCGGCCGCAGGCCCAGGCGACGGATCACCTTGCGGCACTGCCCGAGCGCGTGCACGTGGCTGTGCACCGTGCGCAGCGTCTCGACCGGGGTGCCGGGCAGCACCAGCAGGTGGAAGTGGATCGCCAGGAAGTGCTCCCCGACGATGTGCAGCCCGGAGTCCGGCAATAGGTGGTGGATGTCGGCCACCCGGCCCGCGACCGAGTTCTCGATGGGGATCAGCGCCCGCTCCACCTCGCCATCGACCAAGGCGGAGAAGACGTCCTCGAACGTCGCACACGGCGCCGTGGGGTGGTCGGGCCAGGCCTGAGCGCAGGCCAGCTGGGAGTTCGAGCCGGGTTCGCCCTGGTAGGCGATGGTTCCGGGAGCTGAGTCGGTCACGCCGCCATTCTCTCGGATGCGGCGAGTGTGCGCGGCAGCGTCGCCGTGTCGGAAGGTCAACCCACCCGGTGGTCCGCGTAGTACTGCGCGTGGAAGTTGAACGGCAGGTGGTGTGGAAGCTCCGCGCGGCCGATCTCACTGAGGTCACTCGCGTCGAGCACCAGCAGGAACGAGCGCCCATCGTGGGAGTCCAGCACGGTACTGAGCAGCACGCCGTGATCCTCGGCGCCGGCGTCAGGGCGAGGCACGAAGATCGGCTCGCCGGGGTAGCACCCGTTCTCCTGCCAGCTCACGGTTGCACCGGTGTCCACGTCGGTCTTGATGATCGAGTCGAACCAGTCGCTGTCGTCGCTGGTGTAGGCGACCCCGTAGACCGTCGAATACGCCTTGGTGTTGTGGGCGTCGTTGATTCGCGGGAACTCCATCCGGACGTTGGCGATCTGCCGTTCGATCGCCGGACCACCGGCAAGGGGGAGGCGGTAGCGCCGTGGCCGGCCCCAGAACGCGGGGCGGTGGTCGGGGTCGCGCAATTTGTCGAGCTCGAGGTCCCACACGGCCTGCGGGGATTCTGAGGCGACGAGGTCCAGGACGATCTCCCCAGCTTGCTCGTAGGCGTTGATGGTGTGCCAGAAGAAGAACGACTTGGCGGCGTGCCGGCTCACCTCGCGCCCGGTGCGACGGTCGATGACCACGAAGCTCGCGCCGAGTTGCGGCTTCCAGATCAGGCACTCGCTGAACTTGCCCGAGCGCACGATCGCAGGCACCGAGTACTGCAAGGGCTGCAGCGGAAGCACGACATAGTTCTCGGTCATCGCGAAGCTGTGCATGTACTCGGCCGGCCGTGAAGCTGCGGCCGAACCGATCCGACGGCGCGTCAGATCGCGGCCCACCGCATCGATCCGGTGCTCGTTGCGCACCCCGATCCGGGTCACCAGGGTGACCATCTCGCTACCGGGAGCCGGGTCGAACTGCATGTGGTCGTAGAGCATGTGCGAGTCGCGGGGGGTGTGCCCGAAGTCGGCGAAGCCTTTGCTCTCCAAGGTGTCCGGATCGAACTCGATCGGGCAGGGCGCCTCGGTGGCGACGAAGTACCGCTCGCCAAAGCGGGCGATGTTGATGTTCGGTTCAAAGTGCGCGTCGGCGTCGAAGATGGACATCAACCGTTTGCCCAGACGCCGGCACGGGTCGGTGTTAACCGTGACGTTCGTGCGGAAGCGTCCGGCATCGGCGTCGGCCTTGCGCGGGGTCTGCAAAAAGCGATTGGCGTAGGACACCGTGCCGCCGGTGAAGGTGAACACGTTCAGCATCCCGAGCCCGTCGAACCAGTGGCCGAACGACGTCGAACCGATCTCGAACTTGGCCGGGGTGGCCCGCATGAACGAGCCGGTGAGCCAGGCCGGGAACTCACCGCGGATGGGCAGTTCGGGAATGCGGACCTCGGTGTCCAAGGACGTGTGGCCCTGCAGTCGGGTGCCGGCGGTCTGTAGCCGGATGGTGGACGTCATCTCTCGCCTCCGCGCCAGGTCGTAGTGAGGTTGTCGGCTAGCCTGGCCGCACCCAGTTGACAATGTCAATCTCTCGACCGCGCGATTTCCGCGGGCCGGCTTAGAGGGCGACCATCGCCCGAAGTACCTGGCGGGCGGTCGTCTCGCGAGAGGAGTCCGTGAGGTCGCTCAGTGCATCCGGATGCAGGACAGAGAGTCCGTGCACCGTCGCCCACGCCAGGGTCGCCAGCTCGTTCATCGGGCGATGCGGTTGCCATCCGTCGGCCATGGCAACGCGGACGGCGGCCGTGAGAACCCCGACCGCATGTCCGCGGGCGGCGACCAGTTCGGCGCTGCCCGCGCCGAGGTCAGGGCGGGCGATCAGCCAGAACAAGGCTGGTCTGGCCGTCGCGGTGCGGATGTAGGTCACCCCCATCTCGGCCAGGGTCTCGCGGCCGTCAGCGCCTGCGGGCATGGCGTCGCGCGTGCGGACGATGGCATCTTCAAGCAGCTGGTACCCGCGCACCGCCAGCGCAGTGAGCAGGCCCTGCCGGTCGGTGAAGGCGAACCCGGGGGCCTGGTGCGAGACCCCGACCCGGCGCGCCACCGCGCGCAGGCTGATCTCCGTCGAGCCGCGTTCGACGATCTCGGCCTCGGCGGCGTCCAGTAACCGCACGGCCAGTGCGCTGTGCGCACTCAGCTCCGGGCGGGGTGGGGAATCCAGGTCCGTCACCAGCCCAGTATCGCGCCGGGCGTGGGCGCGGTGGTGAATGAACCCGGCGGCGCCGGATCAGCCGGTGATGTCGCGGCCGATGAGCTGGCGGGCGATGACCCAGTTCTGCAGTTCGTTGGCGCCCTCGAAGATCTCCAGCACCTTCGCGTCGCGGTACATGGTCTCCAGTCGGCAGGTGGCGCCGGTTTCGCCGACCTCGCGGGAAAAGCCGTAGCCGCCGTGGATCTGGATGGCGTCACGGACCATGTCGACGGCCAGCCGGGTCCCAAAGGCCTTGGCCATCGCGGCCTCGGGCTCACCCGTCGGGTCGCCGGCGTCCAGGCGCATTGCGGCCTTCTGGTAGAGCGTGCGGGCGCACTCGATCTCGGTGGCGCGCTGGGCCATCACGAACTGCCAGTGCTGCAATCTTCCCAGGGGTCCACCGAAGGCCTGCCGGGTGCGCATGTGCTCGATGGCGAGGTCCAGCGCGGCTTGGGCGACGCCGACCCCGGCGGCAGCGACGCCGATCCGGCCGCGAACCAGGCAGGAGAACGCGACCGCGAGCCCATGCCCGGGCTTGCCCAGGACGTGCGCGTCCGGGACGAAGACGTCGTCGAAGATGATGTCGGCGGTGATCTGGCCGCGGTGACCCATCTTCAGATCCGGGCGCCCGATCCGCAGGCCTGGGGAGTTCTTCAGGTCGATGAGCAGTTCAGTGGCCCGGTTGCCGTCGCGACACAAGATGGTCCCGTAGTCCGCGACGATGCTGTTGGTGATCCAGCGCTTGCGGCCGTTGACGATGAACCCGCCATCGGTCGCTACGGCGACGGTCTGCAAGACCTCGGGCCGCAGGTCGCTGCTGGCGTCAGGCTCTGAGGTGGCGAAGGACATCACGCACTTGCCGCTGATCATCCCCGGCACGATCCGGTCATAGATGTCCTCGCGTGCGAAGGACATGGCTTGCGGGACGAGGATGCACTGTCCGTCGTAGACGCCCGCCATCGAGGAGGAGTGGTAGGCGATCTCCTCGGTGACGGTGCAGGTCCCGAGCATCGGGTAGGTCAAGCCGCGCCCGTGCTTGGCGCCGAACGGCACCGCGAACAGCCCGGCGTCGGCCATGGCGCGGAAGGCCTCCCACGGGAAGCTGTCCACGGATTCCTCGCGGGTACCGATCTCGGCTGCGTAGGGCGCGACTGTCTTCTCCACTGCGAGGCGGGTCTCGGCGCGCAGTTCGACGGTCTCGGCCGGCAGCCAGAGGTCGTGCCACATCCGGTCCTGGGTGCGCGGTGGCGCGGTCGTCATCGCTCGTCCTCCACAGGTGTGACCTCGAGCAGGGTCTCGGCAAGGGCGATCCACATGCTCAGGTGTCGGTCCGCCTCGGGGTCGCGGGGGTCGAAGGTGTAGGTCATGGCGACCCCGCGCATGCTGGTGAACAGGATCTCGCGGACCAGGCCGAACTGAGGATGGGCGGCGAGTTCGGGCCCGTACATCACCGCGATGGAGGTACGCACGGCCGCGCCGAGGCGTTGCTCCTCGGGGCGCAGCGTCTCCCGCAGGTCGCCGCGGGTGCGTGCAGCGGTCCAAATCTCCACAGCGGCCCAGAAGTAGGGCTGGCGGAACTGTTCCCAGAGCAGCTCGGTCGCGCGGACGATTCGTTCGCGGCCATGCAGGGCACCGAGGATCTCGGTGAACAGGCGCTCGGTCTCCTGCATGCGGGTCACTGCCAGGTGCTGCGCGGCGGCAATGAGCAGGGCGTCGCGGGAGGGGAAGTGGTGCAGCAGCCGGCCCCGGGAAACCCCGGCCCGGGCCTGGATCGCCAGCGTCGTGGTGGCGGCGTAGCCCTGTTCGGCCAGGCAGTGCACGGCCGCGTCGAGGATCAACGCGCGGCTGTCGGCCGTGCGATCGACGCGCGTGCGCGGGGTGCCCGCGGGCTGGGTCACGTCCGGCCTCCTCGACGCGACCGGGCGGCCGCTTTCCCGTCAGCCTAACTAACGGTCAGCCGTGACTTCCCCGAGGCGGGGCCGCGCCGGACCCGAAGTACCCCTCGGGCGGCTCTGGGATATCCCGATCGGCAGGGCGAACACCCCCGGCGGGCGATGTGATGGGATGCACATATAGCGGATGCTGCTCGGGCCGTCATTCGTGGTGAATGCCCACGCCCGAGTGCGCGGCCGATCAGACTTCTCACCCAAGGAGCACAGCACATGGCTTTCTTCGCCGACGCCAATGAGGTCGACAAGTACATCGGCGGGGTCTTCCGGGCTGCCGCCGAGCACCCGGAGTCCGGCCCGAAGTTCAAGGCCGCCAACCTCAACATGAAGGTCATCTACACCGACCCGGACGTCGAAATGAACATCTTGATGCGAGACCCGATGCAGGTCATCCAGGGCCCGGTCGATGACGAGCCGGACGTCACGCTGATCATGCGTGCGGACACTGCGGACAAGTTCTGGCGCGGGGAGTACAACCTCGCCGTCGGCATGGCCAAGGGTGAGGTCAAGGCCAAGGGCCCGGTCAACAAGATCCTCAAACTGGTCCCGCTGACCAAGCCGCTGTTCCCGATGTACCGCGAACTGATCGCGGAGAAGGACGCCCAGGCCTGAGCTCCGACGCTCACCTCCCTGCCGGGTGCCCGCCTGCGCGGCACCCGGCAGTGCCCCTCCTGCGAGTGCGTGAAAGTGAGGCCCCATCATGGCGACGATGAAGGCAGCCGTGCTGCGTGGCCCGCACGACCTGGTGGTCGACGAAGTCCCGGTGCCGACCGACCCCGATGTGGGCGATGTGATCCTGCGGGTGGAGAAGACCGCGATCTGCGGAACCGACCTGCACCCTTATGAAGGACGTCTGGAGATCGAGGCCGACGTCCGCCCCGGCCACGAGTTCATCGGCACCGTGGTCGCGGTCGGCGAGGGCGTCGGGCTCTTCTCCGAGGGCGACCGCGGCGTAGCGTCCTGCGTGGTGAACTGTGGCTTCTGCCGGATGTGCCGCAAACAGCAGCCCGGGCGCTGCGTCGGGATGCGGATGTACGGCATGGGCCTGACGTTCGGTGGGCTCGACGGCGGGCAATCGGAGTACGTCCTCGTCCCCTCCGCTGATCTGACCATGCGTCGCATCCCCGAGGGCACGAAGGGAACGGACGAGGACTTTCTCTTCGTCGGTGACATCATGACCACCGGCTACGAAGCGGTCCGGGCACACTCGGTGCCCGGCGACACCGTGGCGATCGTCGGGGCGGGACCGGTCGGCTTGTGCGCGGCGATGGCGGGCGTGGCTCTCGGCGCGGGCCAGGTGATCGTGATCGACCGGGTACCCGACCGGCTCAAGCAGGCCGAGTCCATCGGGGCGATCGCGGTCAACATCGAGGCGTCCAGTGCGCTTGACGCCGTGATGGACCTGACCGAGTGGCTCGGTGCCGATCTCGTCGTCGACGCGGTGGGGCACCCGTCCGCGCTGGCCACCGCCTGCCATCTGCCGCGCTCGGGCGGCACGCTCGCGATCCCGGGGGTCTACGCGGAGGAGTCGCTCGAGCTTCCGTTCGGGCAGCTCTGGCTCAAGGGAATCAAGATTCAGGGCGGCGCGTCGTACTTCACGGTCGACATGGACGAGGTCCTGGCCCTGATCGCCGCCGGCCGGCTCACGCCCTCGCAGATCATTTCCCACCGCATGGCGCTGAGCGAGGCGACCGAGGCCTAGCGCATGTTCGAGGCCCGTGAGGCCACCAAGATCCTGCTCGATCCCACCCGCTGATCGCTGCCCCGGGCGAGGGCTTGCTCGCGTCCCGGTTCAGGAGGCCACGATGACCACGTCCGAACTGCCCGACGTCGACTGGGACGACGACCAGGAGAACTTCCTCCTGGCAACGCACGAGAACAAGCCGGACTACGACCCGGTCGACGTCTCGTCCAAGGCGTTCTGGGGACAGCTGCTCGAAGACCAGGACCGCTCCTTCGCAATTCTGCGGCGCGAACGTCCGGTGTCGTGGCAGCGCCCGGTCGAGGACGCGGTCACCCCCGACCCGGACGACCCCGGCTTCTGGGCGCTGACCCGGCTGGCGGACATCCAGAAGGTGAGCCGCGACGCCGAGACCTTCATCTCCGGCCAGGGCGTGCTGTTCGACATGCTGCCCAAGATCTTCCTGGAGATGTCGCAGTCCTTCCTGGCGATGGACGACCCGGAGCACGCGAAGCTGCGCCGCCTGGTCTCGGCTGCTTACACCCCGAAACAGGTCCGGCGGATGGACGAGAAGATCCGGGCGATCGTCAGGCGGTGCGTAGACGACATCGCAGGCAAGGGCTCGATCGACTTCCCGGTGGAGTTCTCCTCGCGGGTGCCGCTGATGACGCACTGCGAGATCTGGGGTGTGCCCGAGCACCTGCGGGCGGAGACCGGTGCCGCCGCGAGCGACGTCGTCGCCTGGTGTGACCCGATTGCACTTGGCGACCGGGACCCGCAGGAGGTCCAGACCGAGGCGTGCGTGCGGCTGCATGACATCGCCGCCGAGATGATTGAGGTCCGCCTGAAGGAACCTCGTGAAGACCTCATGCAGGCGCTGATGGACGCCGAGGTGGACGGGGAGAAGCTCGACGAAGCCCAGATCGGCGCGTTCTTCGTGCTGAACTCAGTGGCCGGGACCGACACCACACAGCACACCACCACCTTCGGCGTGATGGGGATGACCGAGTTCCCGGAGCAGAAGAGTTGGCTGATGGCCGACTTCGACAATCGCATCGACACGGCGATCGAGGAGTTCATCCGGTTCGGCACCCCGGTGATGACCTTCCGGCGCACCGCGGTCAAGGAGACCGAAATTGCCGGACAGCAGATCATGCCGGGAGACAAGGTCGTCTTCCTCTACGCCTCGGGCAACCGGGACGACACGGCGATCGAGAAGCCGTGGGAGCTCAACCTGGCCCGGGATCCCAACCCGCACTGCGGCTTCGGCGGCGGTGGGGTGCATTACTGCCTCGGGAACCAGCTTGCAAAGATGATGCTTCGGCACATCTTCAAGGAGCTGCTCTTCCGGATTCCGGAGTTCACCGTCAGCAACCCGCAGTTCATGGGGACCAACTTCATGCGGGCGGTGACCCACCTGGACTTCGCGTTCACGCCCGAACAACGCTAGGAGAATCATGCGCATCGTCGTCGACTACGTGAAGTGCACCGGCCTGGGCATGTGCGAGGCCGAAGCGCCGGACCTGTTCGAGGTCCAGGACGACGGCAGCCTCAAGGTGCTCAACGACCACCCAGGCTCGCACGAGCTTGCCGCGGCCCAGGCCGCCGTCGACTCCTGCCCGACCGAGGCGCTCTCGCTCGTCGAGGACTGAGCGGTGCCAGAACCACCACTGGTCATCGTCGGGGCCTCGCTGGCCGGGCTGCGTGCGGTGGAGTCCGCCCGTAAGTCCGGGTACAGCGGACCGATCACGCTGATCGGCAATGAGGTCCATCTGCCCTACGATCGCCCGCCGCTGTCCAAGGCGTTCCTGGACGTCGGGGCCGATCTCGACGGCGCGCCGGTGCGCCCGATCTTCCGCGACGAGGCGACCTTGCGCGACGAGCTCGGTGTGGACCTGCACTTGGGCCACGCGGCCACCGGGCTCGACCCCGTCGCCCGCGAGGTGCACGTCGGCGATGACGCGGTGGCGTACAGCTCGCTGATCATCGCGACCGGTGGCGAGGCCCGGATGATCCCCGGCGGGGAATCGCTGGCCGGCGTGCACGTCTTGCGCACCCTGGACGACGCGATCGCGATCCGCGCGGCCCTGGACGCCGGCGCACGCACGGTCGTGGTCGGCGCTGGATTCATCGGGTCCGAGGTCGCCTCCGCGGCACGCAAGCGCGGCCTGGAGGTCACCGTGCTGGAGGCGCTGCCGGTCCCGCTGGTGCGCTCGGTCGGCGAGGCCACCGGCCGGGTGGCCGCCGAATTGCACGCGCAGTTCGGCACCGACCTGCGCTGCGGGGTCGGCGTCGCCGGGCTGGCCGGCGGTGCGCACGTCGAAAAAGTGCTGCTCGACAACGCCGAGGTCGTCGAGGCCGACCTGGTCGTCGTCGGCATCGGGGTATGCCCGGCCACCGGCTGGCTTGCGGGCTCTGGCATCGCTTTGCATGAGCGCGACGGCGGCATCCTGTGCGACGCGACGCTCGCGACCTCGCTGCCGGCCGTCTACGCCGCCGGTGACGTCGCGCATTTCCCGAACCCGCTCTTCGACGGCGAACTCATGCGCCTGGAGCACTGGACCAATGCTGCCGAGCAGGGCGCGCTGTCCGCTCGCAACGCGCTCAACCCCGCCGAGGCGGGTGAATCAGCCGCGGTCCCGTACTTCTGGTCGGACTGGTACGACTCCCGGATCCAGTTCGTCGGCATCCCGCGCGCGGATGAGATTCGCGTCGTGTCCGCGGAGCTGGGGGAGGAGAAGTTCCTCGCCCTCTACCGTCGCGGGGAGCGCCTGGGCGGCGTGCTGACCGTCAACCGGCAGAGCCAGATCATGAAGTACAAGCGCCTGATCAACCAGCGCGCCACCTGGGACGACGCGCTCGCCTTCGCCGGGGCGACGGGCTAGCGCCGCCGCTGAACCTGCGCCGCGCCCGCGCCCGCGCCCGCGCCCGCGCCGGGGGTCTTGCGGCCCGCGCCCCGCGCCCCGCGCCCCGCGCCCCGCGCCCCGCGCCGGGGTGCTCCGGCGCGTTCCTCGCTCATGAATGAGCGGGGCGTGCGCTTCCATGCGCGGGCGACCGTTTCCGGAGGTCCGATCCGGTCGCCAGGTCATGAATGAGCGGGGCGTGCGCTTCCATACGCGGGCGACGACGCGGATTTGCGAAGTTATCCACAGATTTCACCATTGTCGGGTGCGGCGCGGTCAAGATCGGCAGCATCTCCGCCATGCGCGCATACATGGCCGATGGCGGCGGCCCATTCACCGTCCAGCAAGCGATCGAGTCGGGGCTGACCGCGGACGACATCAGGGCGGGAGTGCGCCGCAGGGAATTGGTGCGACTGCGGCGAGCGGTGCTTGTCACCGCCGGCGATCGTGCGGTCGCGGCCCGCTCCGCGGCGACGCTGCACGCGCAGGACGTCGCGGCGGTGATGCTCGCTCTGCGTCGTTCGCGGGTGGTTGCGGCGGGGGCCTCAGCTGCCCGTATCTACGACCTGGAGTTCATGCCTCCGGCGCCACCGGACGACATCGTCCTACTCTCTGACGACGCCACGGTCTCGGGTACCCATCGCGACGGGTACTACCTGCGTCGGGCTCCACTGCCGGCCGAACACCTCGCCCATCGTCACGGGGTGCCGATCACGACGGCGGCCAGGACCCTGCTCGACCTGACGTCCACGATGGACCTTGCGGCGGGTGTGGCGCTCGTGGAGTCGGCCTACCACCTCAAATGCGTCGGGCGCCCGGAGCTTCTCGCCATGCTGGAGCAGGCCGACGGGCGCCCCGGGGTCACGCGGGCCCGCGCGTCGTTCTACTTCGCTGCGCCGGGCGCGGAGTCGGTGTTAGAGTCGGTCTCAAGAGTGACGATGCATCAGATCGGTGTGCCTGCCCCGCTCACCCAGGTCACCCTGATCGAGGAACGTCCGCAGATCCGAGCCGACTTCTACTGGCCGCAGTACCGCCTTGTCGGCGAGGCGGACGGAATGACGAAGTACCTCGGCGGGGCGGGCGGCGCCCGCACTCTCGATGTGGTTCGGGCAGAGCGGCAACGGGAGCAGCGCCTTCGCGATGCAGGGTACGACATCGTGCGGTGGGACTGGTCGACGGCGCAAAGCCCCAGCCTGCTCGCCGCCCGGTTGAACGCGGCGTTCGATCGGGCGACCCAACGCCTTGCGGGGCAGTCCAGCTGATTGCGGAGCGTGCCCCCCGCCCCGCCCCGGCAATCGTTGGCGGCTCCCTCCCCCATGCGCGGGGCGTGCACTTCCATGCGCGGGGCGTGCACTTCCATGCGCCGGCGACCGGATCAGGGCTCCTAATCTGGTCGCCCGCTCATGAATGAGCAGTCGGCTGGGGCGGATGGGGCGGATGGGGTGAATGGTCGAATGGGGCGGATGGGGTGGATGGGGTGACTGGGGTGGATGGGGCGGATGGGGCGGACGGGGTGGGGTGCGCCCGAAGTTACAGCAGCTCGATGATGGTGGCGTTGGCCATGCCGCCGGCCTCGCACATGGTCTGCAGGCCGTAGCGGATGCCGCCCGCGCGCATGTGGTGCACCAGCGTCGTCATGAGGCGGGCGCCGGAGCCGCCGAGCGGGTGCCCCAGGGCGATTGCGCCGCCGTTGGGGTTCAGCTTCTTGGCCAGCGGGGTGTCCGAATCGCCGATCTCGGCCAGCCAGGCCAGCGGCACCGGCGCGAAGGCCTCGTTGACCTCGAACGCGCCGATGTCGGCGAGCGCGAGGCCGGACTTCGAGAGTGCCTTACGGGTCGCCGGGATTGGCGCGGTGAGCATGATGACGGGGTCATCGCCCGCGAGCACGCAGGTGTGGACGCGCGCGATCGGGGTCAGGCCCAGGGCGGCGGCCTTCTCCGACGTCATCATGAGCAGGGCGGCCGCGCCGTCGGTGATCTGCGAGCTGTTGGCGGCGGTGATCGAGCCGCCCTCGGGGCGAAAGACGGTCTTCAGGCCCGCGAGACCCTCCAGCGTCCCGCCGCGACGGATTCCTTCATCCGCGCTGACGTTGACCAGGTTGCCCTCGGCGTCGGGCGCGGTGATCGGGGCGATCTCGGCGTGGAACGCGCCGGAGTCCTGCGCGGCGGCGGCGCGGGCGTGGGATTCGAGCGCGTATTCGTCGAGCTGGGTGCGGGTGAACCCCCAGCGCTCGACCATCAGCTCCGCGCCGAGGCCCTGGTTCGGCATCGCGCCGTCGAAGCGGGCCGCGAAGCCGGGGCCGTGCGGGTCCTTGTCCAGCAGCGAGGAGAACATCGGGACCCGGGTCATGGACTCCACCCCGCCCGCCACCGCGATGTCGTAGTGGCCCGAGATCAGCCCGGCGGCAGCGAAGTGCACCGCCTGCTGGGAGGAGCCGCAGGCGCGGTCGACGGTGGTCGCGGTGACGCTCTCGGGCCAGCCGGCCGACAGCACGGCGCTGCGGGCGGTGTTCATGGCCTGCTCGCCGACCTGCATGACGGCGCCCCACACCACGTCGTCGATCAACACCGGGTCGATCCCGGTACGGGATGTCAGAGCCCTGAGCACGTGGGCGGACAGCTCCACCGGGTGCACGCCCGCGAGGGCGCCGTTGCGCTTGCCCAGCGGGGTACGGACGGCATCGACGATGACTGCGTCGCGCATCGGAGAACCTCTTCATGTCGTAGACGGGCGGGTGCGGTAGTGCGATCAACAATGCCTACTGTCCAGTAAACAGTCAAGCTTGACTGTCAAAGGACACAGCCCGATAGGGTGTGATTGCGCCCACGTCCCAGGCGCCGGTTCGTCCCGAGGAGACCCATGGCGATCGCCGCCTCGTCGCGGGTGGAGTCCATTCGCGCTCGCGACCCAGGAGACCCCTGGCCCGGGCGCGGGTACCTGCTGCCCGCAAGCCGGCGCGAGGAGCTGGCCGTCCTGCTTACGCGACTGCGCGAACTGACCGGCCGCGACGATCTTGGCACTGTCGACGAGGTTCCGGATTACGCCGGCGCGCACGACGTGGTGGCGCTGGGGTGGGACCTCGTACTCGGCCTGCTCGCGGGCAGGGACGCCGTTCTCGGCGACTGCGAGGTGGCCTCGCTGGCCGAGTTGCTGGGGGAACTCAAGGTCTTCGACGACCGGATCCGCGACGAGCGTCTCGAGCTGCGGGAGAACGGCTTCGCCCGGGTCCGTGAGGCGCTCGCGCAGCTGCGTCGCATCGACAGCACCAGTGAGCTGGTCAACGAGGCCGCGGTCGCGGTGTGCAGCCTGGGATTCGACCGCGCGATCGTCTCGCGTATCGACGCCGGTTGCTGGCTCCCGGAGACCGTCTACGTGGGTCGCGACGGCCGCTGGGCGGAGGAGATCCTGGCGGCCGGCCGGGAGAACCCGCTACCGATCGACTCCTCGTTGGTGGAAAGCGAACTGGTGCGACGCGGGAGCGCTCTGCTGGTCTCCGACGTCCAGCAGAGCGAGACCGTGCACCGCCCCATCGCGGATGCCTCGATGTCGCGCTCCTACGTCGCTGCTCCGATCATCGCCCACGGCGCCGTGGTCGGATTCCTGCACGCCGACTGCTATTACCAGAAGCGCAATCTTGACGAGATCGACCGGGAGATCCTGGCGGCGTTCGGTGAGGGGTTGGGGTACGCCCTCGCACGCAGCGCTGTGCTCGACCGACTCCACGCGGTGCGGGCGGACCTCGGCAATCTCGTCGGTGGGGTGTCCTCCGCGCTGCCGCAGGCCGCCTGGTCGCTGCTCGGGACCCCGGCACCCGAGCGCGGCGACGGGCCCTCCGCGGGCCTGCTCGAGACCTTCCTGGCCCCGACCGAGGAAGGGCAGGGTGCGCTGACCCGCCGGGAGATCGAAGTGCTGCGCCGGATGGCGGAGGGCGACACCAACGCCCGCATCGCCCGGCGCCTGGTGATCTCCGAGGGAACCGTCAAGACTCACGTCAAACACATCCTGCGCAAGCTCGGCGCGGCCAACCGGGCCGAGGCCGTCTCGCGCTGGGTACATCAGGACCGCGGGCAACGCCCCAGCTCGACCCCTCGGAACGCAGAATAGACTCACCGTCCCCCGTCAGGCATCACCAGTACACGATCTGGAGCCCCCATGACCACCGTGGCCGTGACCCACCATCAGATGTTCATCGACGGCAAGGCCGTCGATGCCGAGCAGATGTACGAACTGCAGAATCCCGCCACCGGTGAGGTCGTGGCGACGATCGCCAAGGGCAACGTCGAGCACATGGACGCTGCCATCGCCGCGGCGCGGCGCTCCTTCGACGCCGGCGTCTGGGCCAACCTGCCCCCGACGGAGCGCTCGGCGATCATGCTGCGAGTCGCGGACCGCCTCGGCGCCGAACTCGAGGAGCTCATCGAGCTCGAAACCCAGTGCAACGGGGCGACGGTTCGGCAGGCCACCGGCTTCCACGTCGGCCTGGCCGGCCCGCACTTCACCTACTTCGCCGAACTTGCCGGGACGTACGAGTTCGTGCGCCAGGTGCCCACGGCCAACTACCCGACGCATTCCACCAACACGATCCGCCGCGACCCGGTCGGTGTCGTCGGCGCGATCGTGCCCTGGAATTTCCCGCTGGTGCTCGGCATCTGGAAGATCGGCCCCGCCCTCGCGGCCGGCAACTCGATCGTGGTCAAGCCGGACGAGAAGACCCCGCTGTCCTTGCTGCGTCTGGTGCAGATCTGCCACGAGGAGGGCGTGCCGGCCGGCGTCGTCAACCTGGTCACCGGGGACGGCGTCGAGAACGGCGCGCGCCTCGCCAGCCACCCCGACGTGGACAAGGTCGCCTTCACCGGCTCGACCGCGATCGGCCGCGAGATCATGAAGCTTGCGTCGGGGACCGTGAAGAAGGTGTCGCTCGAGCTTGGTGGCAAGGGCGCGCAAATAGTGCTGCCCGACGCGGACCTCGACATCGTCGCCGACGGCGCGCTGTTCGCCTGCATGCTTTACTCCGGCCAGATCTGTGAGTCCGGCACCCGGTTGTTCGTCCGCGAGGACATGCACGACGAGTTGGTCGCGAAGCTGGTGGCGCGGGCATCGACGCTGCAGGTCGGGGACCCGGCGGACTTCGACACCGACATCGGCCCGGTGGTCTCCCGCCGTCAGCGGGACCGGATCAAGGGTTACCTGGACTCGGGCAAGGCTGCGGGCGCCACCGCGGTTATCGGCGGTGACATCGCGGACGTCCCCGGTTACTCCGGCGGGCACTACATCCAGCCCACGATCTTCACCGGCGTCACCAACGACATGCAGATCGCCCGCGAGGAGATCTTCGGCCCGGTGCTGTCGGTTCTCACCTACAAGACTGTGCAGGAAGCGATCGACCTCGCCAACGACAACGACTACGGCCTGACCGGTGGCGTGTGGAGCACCGACTTCGAGGCCGCGACCGAGGTCGCCGACAAGCTGCGCGCCGGCACGATCTGGATCAACAACTGGCACATGGTCGATCCCGGTCTGCCCTTCGGTGGCTACAAGCAGTCCGGTGTGGGGCGCGAGCTCGGCCCGGATGCCCTCGACGAGTACACCGAGCCCAAGCACGTCCACCTGGACCTCACCACCAAGATCGAACGCCACCTGTTCGACCTGTTGTTATCTGCCCCCCGCGACTGACTCTCTCCATCGGGTCGGTTTCTCCCCCCGAGGTGCGTTGCCTCGCCCGGCGTCCTCCAGCACTGTGGTCCGTAATCTGTCGGACTACCGCTGGAGGACGCCGTGCAGGTTCGGTCGCCCGATGTTGATGTGGTCGTGGTGGGGGCGGGCGCAGCAGGCGTCGTCGCTGCCCGCGATCTGAGCACACGTGGCCTCTGTGTTCAGGTGTTGGAGGCGGGCGAGCACACCGGCGGCCGGATCCGCACTGAGCGCTCGATGGGGGAGTACCGCGAGCACGGCGGGATCTTTCATACCGAGGGCTATCAAGCGTTTCGTGCGCTGCTCAGTGAGCTGGACCTGGCCACCGACGTCGTCGCGCTACCCACTGGATTCCACGCCGGTGTGCGCTGTGGTGATCACTGGGAACACGTGGACTACGGCACCCTGCTCGGCCCCGTGCGTTTCGGGGCGCTGGGGTGGCGCGATCGGCTCTCGATCGTGCGTGCCGCGCTACCGGCGCTGCTGGCCAAGCGCAAGGCGGGTCGCGACCTCGGGGACTTGGTGAGTCTGGCGCACTTGGATGACCGCGCCGCTTGCGCCGGGCTTACCGAGCGCGCCGCCGGCTACTTCACCGCGGGCCCGCACGAGTTCCTGTGGGGCATGCCCTCAGGCGAACTTTCCTACGCGATGCTCGCGCAGCAATTGCACGTGTTCAAGGGCGAATTGTGTGAGCTTCGCGGTGGCGCGCAGCGCTGGGTGCAGGCGGCTGCCGCGGGGCTGGACATCCGACACGAGACACCTGTGCAGCGTCTTGAGCATGACCAGGACGGTGCCGTGGTGCATCTAGGCAGTGGGGAGCAGGTTCGCTCGCGCGCGGTAGTGCTGGCGTGTCCGGCCGATGTGTCTGCTCGTCTGTGGACAGCTGCACCAGCGGCGGTACGCGGGCACCTGGATCGCATGACGTACTCCCGCATCGACTACCTCTACCTGCGCACTCGCGAACCGCTCACGCTGCGAGCGGGCAGTCGCCAGGTCGGCATGGAGGTCATCACGACCCCGGAGGTCGGGGCCCTCACAATCGGCGGGATTTATGTTGCCAACGGGTGGGTGGAACGCGGCGGGCTTTGGCTGGTGACGGCTGCTCCCGCGGCAGGCGCAGCTGCCAAGACCGACGAGCAGCTCACCGAGGAACTCTGCGCCGACGCGGAGAAACTGCATCCGGAACTCTCCGGTCAGGTGACGGACCGTCAACTGATCCGTCACGATCGCTACACCCCGACGTTCGCCGCGGGCACAGTGCGCCGTCTCGCGATGGCCCGTCGTGCGCTCACCGGGTCACGGGTGGATCTCGCCGGTGATCACATGGCGGCGCCTTGGGTGGAGGGTGCGATCCGCAGCGGCCAGCAGGCGGCGGCCCGGCTGCACAGGACGCTTGGCTAGCGGCGAAGGGGTGGCCCCGAGACGGGCGGCCACCCCTTCGCCTACTTCCTCGATTCCCGTCAGTCGCTCTCTGGCGTGAACCGGAGCTGCAGGCGGTTGAACGCGCGCATGAAGTTGGTCTCGGCCATCACGGGGCTGTGGGCCTCGAAGTCGGGCAGCCGAGTCAAAATCTGACGCAGCATCGCCTTGATCATCGACTTCGCGAGCTGGTTTCCCAGACAGAAGTGCACCCCGCCGCCACCGAAGCTCACGTGCGGGTTAGGAGACCGGTCCAGGATGAGTGAGTCAGGGTCGTCGAAGACCTCGGTGTCCCAGTTGCCGGAGCCATAGAACATCACGACCTTGTCCCCGGGCATCATGCGCTGGCCGCCGAACTCGGTCTCCTGCTTCACTGTCCGTCGAAAATTCATGATCGGGGTGGCGTAGCGCAGGAACTCGTCGGTGGCGACGTCGATGCGGGCGTCGAAGTCCGCCATCAGCCACGCGCGCTGTTCTCCGAACTTGGTCAGGCCAAGCAGTGCGTGACCGAGGGAGTGCTTGGTGGTGTCGGTGCCCGCGCAGATCATCAGGGTGAAGAAGGCCTGGATCTCGAAGTCGTCGAGCCGCTCCCCGTCGATCTCGGCGTCGATCAGCGCCTGCATCAGGTCATCGGTGCGTTCCCTGCGGCGTTCGTCGATCATCGCTTCGGCCATCGCGTGCAGCTCGACGCAGGCTTCGACGACCATTTCGTCGGCCGGGCGTCCCTGCAGGCACTCGGGGTCGGCCCAGTTGGTGACGCTGCGCGCAAAGTGACCGGCGTCCAACCAGCGGTCGCGGGGCACGCCGAAGATGTCGCACACCACCATGGACGGCAATGGTGTGGTGATCTCGGCGACCGCCTCGGCGTGGCCCCGAGCCGCGATCCGGTCGACGAGTTCGCGGGCGGCGTCGAGGACCTTGTCCTCCATCCGTCGAACCTGCTTGGGCGTGAACGCGGAGGAGAGCAGGCGGCGCAGATTCGCATGGCGCGGGTCGTCCATCGACACGATGGATTGCGACATTTCCAACATCGCCGCCGGCATGACGTCGAAGAGGATTCCCTGGCCCGAGATGAACATCTCGTTGGTCTTGCTGATCTTCGCGATGTCGGCGTGGCGCACGATCGCCCAGTAACCGGGGTCGTCGGGGTCGGGGAGCACGGCGTCTTCGATCGGGCGTTGCCAGGTCACCGGGCGCTCGGCGCGCAGGATTGCGAAGGACTTCTCGCGCTCCTCAAAGGTCGTGAGCCAGAACTCCTTGGACGAGACATCGACCTCGTCGTAGGCCGGCTTGTTCTCATTCGTCGCCGGCAGGAAGTCGGCGCCGGTGTCGAAGTCCAGGTCGGTCATCAGGTGACTCCTTGGGCAATGTGCAGTTCTCAGGGTGGAAAGATAATGCTCTAGCACCCTAATATCTAGTGCTGTAGTAGTTCTGGTCCCGAGATCGAAGGCAGGCTTGCTGGTGAGCGACTACATCGACGTCCGTTACGAGGTGATCGGCGCCGCCGCAGTCATCACCATTGACCGCGAGAAGCGGATGAACGCCTTCCGGGCTGGGACGATCGAGGAACTGATCCACGCCTTCAAGCGGGCCTGGGCCGACAAGGCCGTGCGGGCCGTGGTGTTCACGGGCGCCGGTGAGCGCGCCTTCTGTGTGGGCGGGGACATCAAGCAGCGCAACGAGACCGGGGACTACGGCCCCAGCGAGAACGGGCTGTTCGAGATCGCCTACTTCCACCGCCTGATCCGCGACATCCCCAAGCCGGTGATCGCCGCGGTCAACGGGATCGCGATCGGTGGCGGGCACGTCCTGCACGTGCTGTGCGACCTCTCGATCGCGGCCGAGCACGCCACCTTCGGGCAGGCCGGACCGCGCGTCGGTTCCTTCGATGCCGGGTTCGGCTCGGCCTACCTCGCCCGCGTGGTGGGGGAGAAGCGGGCCCGGGAGATCTGGTTCCTGCTCAAACAGTACGACGCGGCGACCGCCGAGCGCTGGGGTCTGGTGAACAAGGTGGTCCCGTCCGCGGAACTGATGCCGGCCGCGTTGGAGTGGGCCACCGAACTCGCGCAGTTCTCGCCCACCGCGATCCGATTCCTCAAGCACTCCTTCAACGCCGACACCGATCACCAGGGCGGCCTCTCGCAGATGGCGATCGCCGCTCTGGACGTCTTCGCCGAGACCGACGAGGCCAAGGAAGGCGCTGCGGCGTTTGCCGAGAAGCGCAAGCCGGACTTCGCCACCCACCAGATCTCCCACTAGCACCTCGTTGCGTCCGAGCCACTGGTCGCTCTAGCCACCACTTCTTCGGACGCAGGCAAGGGAAGGACACGCAGATGAGCGTCAGCATCGACCTGTCGGGGCAGGTGGCCATCGTCACCGGCGGTGGCAGCGGCATCGGCGAAGCCATCTCGCGCACGCTCGCCCAGGCGGGCGCGACGGTCGCGATCGCGGACATCTCGCTCGAGTCCGGCCAGCGGGTGGCCAAGGAGATCGAGGCTGACGGGGGCAGGGCGATCGCCGTCGCGCTCGACCTGGCCGACCGCTCCTCGGTCGAAGCGGGCATCGCCGAGATCCGCGGCCAGCTCGGCCGCATCGACCACCTGGTCAACAACGCCGCGGTGTGGGCGATCAAGAAGGTGGAGGACCACACCCCGGCTGACATCGACCGCATCGTCGGGATCACGCTGACCGGGACGATGACGATCACTCAGGTCGCCCTGGGCGACATCGTCGCGGCCGGCGGCAGCATCGTGGTCGTCAGCTCCGACAGCGCCCGCTCCGGGGAATCGCACATGAGCGTCTACGCCGGCGCCAAGGCCGGACTGCTGGGTTTCGCGAAAAGCGTCGCGAAAGAGGTCGGGCGCAAGGGGGTGCGGGTCAACATCGTCGCCCCCGGCACCACCGCGACCCCGGGCAGCCAGGGTTTCATCGATCAGGTCGGCGGCGCGGACAAGCTGGCGAAGTCCTATCCGCTGGGCCGGATCGGTGAGCCGCAGGACATCGCCAACGCCGTGCTGTTCCTCGTCAGCCCGCTCTCGTCGTGGGTCACCGGCCAGGTGCTCTCGGTCTCCGGCGGCTTCTCGATGCACTGAAAGGGCGACCTCATGATCTCCTTCGAGTTCACGCCCGAGCAGGAGGCCTTCCGCAAGGAGCTGCGTAAGTTCGCGGTCGCCGAGCTCGCGCCCCGCTACGTCGAACGCGCACTGAAGGCGGAGTACCCCTTCGACGCGCATCGCCAACTCGCCGAGTTGGGCCTGCTCGGCATCGGGCTGCCGGAGAAGTACGGCGGCACGGGGGAAAGTGATCCGATCATGCTCGGGCTGGCGGCGGAGACGCTGGCCTACGGCGACGTCAACGTGGGAACCGCGCCGGTCTTGACCGGCTTGGTGGCCGAGCAGATTGCCACGCAGGCCCAGCCAGAGGTGGTCGAGGCCTACCTCGCCCGGTTGATCAAGGGGGAGATCGTCGCGGCCATCGCGGTCACCGAGCCGGGTGGAGGATCTGACGCGGCGAACCTTGCCTGTCTTGCGCGTCCTGCGAATGGCGGCTGGCGGATCTCGGGGGAGAAGATCGCGATCACCTTCGCCACCTGCGCGGAGGTCGCCCTGGTCTACGCGCGCGACCCCGGCAGCACCGGACACCGCGGGGTCAGCTGCTACGCGGTGCCGCTGGACACCCGCGGTGTGACGCGGGGTCATATGCCGGCGATGGGCTGCGCGCCGCTGGGCTGGGGCACCCTGAGTTTCGACGAGGTGTTCGTTCCCGGCACCCACCTGGTCGGCGAGCCCGGGCGCGGATTTCAGGGCGCGATGCACCACTTCGACTTCAGTCGACCCGGTCTGGGCCTGCTGTGTCTGGGGGCAGCGCAGGCCAGCCTTGACGAGGCCGTGGCGTGGGCGCAGACGCGTCAGGCGTTCGGGCGCCCGATCGCTGCCTTCCAGGGCGTGTCGTTCCCGCTCGCCGAGCACGCGACCGAGATGGAGGCCGCGCGCTGGCTCTGCTACCGAGCGCTCTGGTTGCGCTCGATCGGCAAGGCGCACACGGACCTGGCAGCAATGGCGAAGTGGTGGCCGCCGAAGATCGCCAAGGAGGCGATCGAGACCGCCTGGGTCACCTTCGGAAATCTGGGGTACTCCACCGAACTGCCCGTGCAGCAGCGTCTGCGCGACGTCTCGGCATATCTGGTGGCCGATGGCAGTGCGGCGATCCAGAAGCGCATCATCGCGACCACGATGATGGGACCTGTGGCGGCCTCATGACGGATGTGGAGCACGAACCGGACTCGATCGCGTGGATGCGTGCGCGCTGGGAGCGGCACGGGACACCGGCGGCCCCGCAGTTCGCGGCCATGGTGTCGTTGCTGCGGGCGACGGCGGTGATCTCCGATGCGGTGGACACCGCGCTCAAGCCACTGAGTCTGACGCGTACCTCCTACTTCGTGCTGGTCACGCTGCAGATGACCGACGGGGGAGCGCGGCCGCTCGGCCAGCTGTCCAAACGGTTGTTGGTACACCCGACGACGGTCACGATGCTCGTCGACCAGTTGGAGAAGGCCGGTGCAGTCCTGCGTCGTCCACACCCCACGGATCGGCGCACCGTGCTCGCCGAGCTGACGCCAGTGGGCCGTCGGCTTGTGGAAGAGGCAACTATGGCTCTGGCCGAGGTGGGCTTCGGACTTCCGGACACCGACGACGCCACTGCCGATCGGCTCGAGGTCGACCTGCGCTCGGTGCGCCGCTCGCTGGGCGACCGGCATTGACCGCGCGATCGGTGATTGTGGGCTGCCTCACCCTTTGACACGATGCACGACAGGCGGCACCCGGGCCGCCCGATGAGCCATGGAGCACGACATGAGTGAGTTCGCGCAGGTCGGCACCGGCCTGACGGTGTTCGAGTACGAAGGCATCGTCTGCGGGCCCGTCATCTGGCTGGATTCCCCGCAGGCGGTGCTCGACTTCGTCCGTACCGGCGATGTGGCGAACACGATCGTGCTGGCGCGCGGTGGCACCACCACCTTCCTGGTCCCGGCGCTGTCCGCAGGCGTCAAGGGCGTCATGACGCTGCAGGGCTCGCCCGAATCGCACCTGGGCATTCTGTCCCGCGAGTACGGAATCCCCGCCCTGATGTCGGTGGCGTTCACCGAGGGCATCACCAGTAGCCGGGGCGAGACCATCCCGCCCGACGGCGCCACGGTCCGAATCGATGTGTCGAGTTCTCCGAACGGCCACGTCTGGATCGGCGAGGCGGACCGGGACTACGGCGCCGCCGCGGCCGCCGGCGCCACCGCCGAGGACCCCGAGGCCGCGGCGATGGCCGCCCAGCTCGCCCAGTTGATGGCGTCCTACCGCGGGGAGATCGCCGACGGCCCGCGCGGGGACCGCCAAATGCGCAACCGGCTGCGCACCGGGATCCTCGACAACGACGCAGCCAACATCGCCCGCGATCTGGAACCTGCGGAGATCTCCGACTTCCTGGCCTACACGGGCTGGAACCTGTGGGACCTGATCAAGACCCGCCAGACCGAGGGCGAATCGGGCCTGATCCCTCGTCAGGAATACGAGACGATCTCCTTCGTCCAGCAGTGGCACACCTACGCGCAGTACTACGAGCAGATCACCGAGAAGGTGGGCATCGACGGCGTCATCGCGATGGGCGGTATTCCGCGTCGCGAATTCGGCACCAAGTCCAATCACGTGCACCAGTGGGGAACCGGGGTCTGCCCGCTGCTCGGCAAGGCACTCTCCGCCACCATGGGCGTCACGACCGAGCTGGATCCGGTCCGCAACTCGAACACGATGGTCTCGTTCTACCGGCGCCTGCAGTATGGGCTGTGGGGCGAGGGTCCCGGCTTCGTCTCCGGGCGCAATTATCAGGTCCAGGTCCTTGATTCCGAGCTGCTCACCAGGTTCCGCGACAGCGAGGTCCGCCTCGCGCCGGACTCCGCGGAGCTTTCCGCTTTCCGTGCGTTCAACGCCGCGAGCGAGCTGGCCGGCTTCCTGGTGAGTTACGACTGCCGGGCCGGATTGTGCGACACCGGGCCGTACCCGCTGCCGGACGGCGGCTTCATCCTGGTCCGTGACCATTTCCTCTACGACCCGGCGTATGAGTGGGCCGGTGTGCTCGCCGGTATGCCGTACTGCGTCACCCAGGCGATGTTCTTTCGCCCCGACACCCCGGTCGAAATCCGGATCAACGACATCGCGACGACATTCTCCAATCCGAAGAACTACCTCAAGTACCTTTCCGGCGCGGCGGTGTTCGCCCGCGACACCTGGGACACCCCGATGTCGGCGGTGCGTCAGATCGACGAGGCGGAGATGGCCTCGATCGTCGCGCGCTGCAACGCCGGGATGCTGGAGCTCTACGGCCAGATCGCGGCCCTGCCGATGGACACCAGGCTGCGCAACGGCATCAAGGTGTACTGCCGCACGATGATGCTGCCCTGGATGCGCTCGGCCGGGATCTGGGGCGACACCGTCCCACCGGAGTTCGACCGCTACGCCCCCGAGACCGAGCAGCTTTACCCGGCCCTGGCCGGCGGCGAGGCAATGCAGGTGCTCGGCGGGGTGTTCCTGATGGGCGTCGGCCTGGTTCCGGAGGCCGGTCTGGGTACCCCGCCGCAGGTGGGTCCCGAGGCGTTCGCGTCCCTGCACAAGCTCGCGCTGCGGGGGATGCTCACTGAGCTGGCGGAGGCAGAGTCGCTGATCGACGCGGAGCTGGTCGAGTCCACGCCGTCCGGGTTTCTGCTCAGTCAGCGCGGCCGGGACCGGCATGCGGAGTTGCTCGCGGCCGATAGCGCGGGTCTCGACGTCGAGAAACTTGCCGGGATCTACGACCGCTTCCTGGCCTTGAACACCCCGATGAAGGCGCTGTCGGCGAAGGCCGTCTCAGCCCGTGGCGACGACCGGTTAACGATGCTGGGTGAGTTCAGCGAGCTCGTCGAGCGCACTGCGCCGGTGCTGCGCCGCACCGCCGAGCTGCTCCCGCGCTTTGTCGGGTATCAGGATCGGCTGACCGATGCGCTGGGCAAGGCCGAAGGCGCGCAGTGGGAGTACCTGACCTCCCCAGTGGTGGATTCCATTCACACCGTCTGGATGGAGCTGCACGAGGACTACCTGCAGACCCTGAACCGCGACCGCGAGGCTGAAGGCAGCTACTGATGCCCCGTCCACCCGTAACGTCCGATGATCTGCGCGTGACCGGACGCTGTTCTTCGGACGTTGCGCCGTGCTGACGGTGGGTTTCGGGTTCGGGGAGGAGGCTGCGCCGGCTGATCCGGCGGTCCTGGGCGGCAAGGGCGCGGCCCTGGTGGAGATCGCCGGCCTCGGCCTGCCGGTCCCGCCGGGGTTTGTGATCCCGACGCAGTGCGGTCGCGCCTATCTTGAGTCCGGGGCGCTGCCGGCGGGGCTGGCGCAGGAGGTCGCGGCCCGGACCGCAGCCCTGCAGGCAGCGGCCGGGCGTCGGTTCGGGGATGACGCGGACCCGCTGCTGGTCGCGGTGCGCTCCGGGGCCGCGGTCTCGATGCCCGGGATGATGGATACCGTCCTCAACGTCGGCCTGACGATGGTGGGTGCCGCGAATCTGGCCGCGCGCACTGGGAATGCCCGGTTCGCATGGACGTCGATGGAGCGCCTGCTCGATGCGTTCGCTCGTACGGTGCGCGGCATCGGCGGTGGCGAGATCGAGGACGTCCTGCTCGACGTCCCCCGCGATCCCGATCCGGGGCGCGCAGCGAAGGGGCGTTGCGAGGCGTTGTGCACCCTCGTGGAGTCGGCGTCCGGACGCGCTTTCCCGGACGCCGCAGGGCAGCTGCGGGAGTCGATCGAGGCCGTGTTCTCCTCCTGGCGCAGCCCCCGCGCGGTGGCCTACCGCAGGCACAAGGGCATTGCCGAGGACATGGGCACCGCGGTCGTGGTCCAGGCCATGGTGTTCGGCAATCGGGATGCCGATTCCGGGAGTGGGGTCGCCTTCACCCGCGACCCGTCCACCGGCGCGCGCGGCGTGTACGGCGACTTCCTCTTCCTCGCCCAGGGCGAGGAGGTCGTCGCGGGTGAGCGGGACACTGATCCGTTGCCGGTGATCGGCGAGCGCCTGCCCGAGGTCTACCGGCAGCTCGGCGAGGTTCTGGGCGCGTTGGAGCGCCACGCCCGCGACCTGTGTGACGTGGAGTTCACGATCGAGTCCGGGCGGCTCTACGTGTTGCAGACCCGGGTCGGGCAGCGCAGCGGACGGGCAGCGGTCACCGTCGCCGTCGACCTCGTCGACGAAGGGCTCATCAGCGTCGACGAGGCGCTCGCGCGGGTGGACGCGGAGCAGCTCGCGGCGGCTGCCGCACTGCGTTTTGCCACCGAGCCCGACCCCGCCGAGATCATCGCCCGCGGCCTTGGCGCCTCCCCGGGTGCGGTGCGCGGCATCGCGGCCTTCGACTCGGGCCGGGCCCAGAAACTCGCCGAGGCCGGGCACGACGTGGTGCTGCTACGCCCGAGCACCTCGCCGATTGATCTGCCCGGGGTCCTCGCGGCCGTGGGAGTGGTCACCGGCCGGGGCGGGCGGACCAGCCACGCGGCCGTCGTGGCTCGCGGTCTGAACCGCCCAGCGGTCTGCGGGGTAGGGGAGCTCGTCGTCGCCGCTGATCGACGCAGCGCGACCCTCGCCGGACACACCCTGCGCGAGGGCGAGCCGCTCTCGGTCGACGGCGACCGCGGGGTGCTCAGCCGTGGGCACCGCGAGAGCAGCCCTGGAGAAGAGAACGACCCCGCCCTCACCCGATTCCTGGCCTGGCGAGCCGCCGAAGGCGCGAGCGCCGCACTGATGGAGACCACATGAGCACTGTTGCCCGGCCCAAGCCCACCGTGTTCACCGCAGCCGATGACCTGCTGCACGAGGAATACTCCGGCTTCGGGCCGCACGCCCGCGAGAGCATCATCATCACCGCGCCGATCCCCGAGCAGGAGCTGGTCGTCTTCACCTACCTCTGGCGGGAGGGCGGGGATCGTTGGGGCCGATTCGTCTTCGTCGCCGGGCCGGACATGACCAAGCCGGAGTTCCTGGACTTCGAGGCCGATGGGGTCTACTCAGGCGAGGACCTGCGCGATTTCGAGGTCAGTGCCTTGCACTGGCGCCAGCCCGAACCGCTCAAGACGGCCGAGGTCACCTACCGCAGCGGGGAGCTCGACCTCTTGCTGCGCTTCGAGGCGATCCACGCCCCGTTCAGCTGGCACGACAACGCCGATGGCTGCCCCGAGTGGGTCGCCCACGACCGCTACGAGCAGTGCGGCAAGACCTACGTGAAGATGAACCTCAGGGGTCGTGAGATCGAGTTCTCCGGGGTCGGGCACCGCGACCACTCCTGGGGTACCCGCAACTGGAACTACCTGCAGCACTGGAAGTGGATCAACTGCGCCGCCCTGGACGGCACCGCCTCCGTGCATTGCATGCTGATGAACGTGCAGGGTCAGATCCACACCAACGGCTACCTCAACGTCGGCGGCGTCGTCAGCCCGATCGTGACCGGCGAGGCCAAGGCGGACTTGGACGAGGGGATGTACCACCGCCACGTGAGTGGTCACTTCGTCGACGAGCTCGGCCGGCAGATGTCGATCGTGTGCGACTACGCAGCGGGCTGGTCAATGCCGATCGGGCACCTCTACCTCAATGAGGTCGGGATGAGCGCCACGCTCAACGGCGCTGCGGCGATTGCCCACATCGAGCTCGGCTGGCCCAAGGACTACGTCGACGCCCTGACCGGCCAGAGCTGATCTACCGTTCTTGGGAGGGCATCATGGGCGAGTCGGTGACGTTGGAGGTTCGTGACAACGTTGGGCATGTGACGCTCACTCAACCGGATCGGGGTAATCCCTTCGATCCGCAGATGTGCACCGAGATGGCGCTGATCGCCTCCCGGTGCGCGGCCGACACCGCCGTGCGCGCGGTGCTCATCACCGCCACGGGTCCGTTCTTCAGCGTCGGGGTCGACGTCAAGGAGCTGGTGCGCGACCGGGCGGCGATGCCGTACTTCGTCAACGAGGCGACCGCCGCCATGAATGCGGCCCTGAGCCGGTTCGCGCGGATGGACGCTCCGGTCATCCTCGCTGCGGAGAAGATGGTGGTGGGCGGAGGCGTCGCGCTCACGGCCGCGGCCGACTTTGCCGTCGCGGCTCGATCGGTGAAGTTCTATGCCGCGTACTGCGGTGCCGGCCTGTCCAGCGACGTCGGCGGGACGACCTACCTCCCACGGCGGGTCGGGATCCGGCGAGCCGCCGAGTTCCTGATGCGTAATCAGACGTGGACCGCGCAGGAGGCCCTGACCCACGGGCTGATCAGTACGGTCGTCGAGGACGGCGGGGCCGCCGACGTCGCCGCCGAGCTCGCCGCGGAACTCGCCGCCGGTCCGACCCGGGCCTATGGCGAGATCAAGAACCTGCTGCTCTCCACCTGGGAGCAACCGCTGGAAACTCAGCTGGAGCTGGAGGCCCGGTCGATGCTGCGCAGCTCACGCACCGATGACGCGTGGGCTGCGATGGTGGCGTTGTCCCGGCGGGAGAAGCCGGTGTTCGAGGGGCGCTAGCCCCTTTGCGCCTTGCTCGCGGCCGTGGCCGCCTTGCTCTTCTCCTTCGCCAGGGACCAATCCTCGCCGGTCATGGACGTCAGGGCGGCGAACGTTCCGGGCCCGGCGAGCATCTGGCCGCCGTCCATCGCGATCGTCGCTCCGGTGAGGTAGGGACAAGCGTCGGAGAGCAGGAACATCGTCAGGTTCGCCAGCTCCTCCACGGTGCCCATCCGGCCCATCGGGATCTGGTCGGCCTGGGTGGCGCCCACGGAGCTCTTGTCGGTCGGGTTGAGCATCTCCCAGGCGTAGTCCGTGGGGATGGGCCCCGGGGCAACGGCATTGACCCGGATGTTGTGCCGGCCCCACTCGGCGGCCAGCGACATCGTCATCGCGTGCACGGCGGCCTTGCCCATCGCGGAAGGGACCACGAAAGCCGAACCCGTCCACACCCACGTGGTGAGGGTGGAGATCACCGACCCCGGCAGTCCCTGCGCGATCCAGCGCCGACCCGCGGAGTTCGTGGTGTGGAACGAGCCTTTGATGATCGTGGAGCTGACGGTGTCGAACGCGCGGGGGGACAGCGTCTCGGTGGGCGCGATGAAGTTGGCGGCCGCGTTGTTCACCACCCCGGTCAGGGGCCCGTACTGTGTCCAGATCGCTTGCATGGCCTCGTCCACGGCGTCACCGTCGCGGACGTCCACCCGCTGGTGGTGCACGACGTCCGCGGCGCCCTGTCCAGCGAATGCGGCGGCCTCGGACAGCACGGCCGAGCGACGACCCCACAGATGCACCTGGGCGCCGTGGGCCACCAGGTGTTGGGCAACTCCGCGGCCCAGCCCGGTGCCGCCGCCGGTGATCAGGATGCGTTTTCCGGCGAGGAGGTCGGGGCGGAATGGGCCGCTGGGCGCGCTGTTCATCGGCTGGCCTCTCGCTGCGGGTCGTCCGTGGCGGGGGTGCTCGGCGGTGCTTCGCGTGGCACGAGGGCTCCGGCCGTCTCGAGCGAGGCCACCTCAGTCGCCGCCAGGCCCAGCCAGTCGGCAAGGACCTCGTGGTTGTGTTCGCCGACGAACGCCGCGCCCCCGCGCGGGGCACACGCACCACCGGAGAACCGGTAGGGCATACGGATGACCGGACGAGTGCCGCCGCGGCGGTCGTCGACCTGGGCCGCGACGCCGCGGGCCTTCGCGGTGGGGGAGTCCATCAGGGTGGCTGGGGTGCGAACTTCCGCCCAGGCCACCCCGGCGGCCTCGAGCGCCGCGATGAGCTCGGCCCGGTCGCCGTAAGCGGACACCCAGGCCGCGATGATCCGCGCCCGCGCGGCGATCCGCTCCGTCGGCGCGGCGTCCGGGTCCGGGTCGCGCAGAGCGAAGCGTTGGGAGAGCCGGAACCAGAGGTACTTGGGGTCCGCGGAGATCAGTAGCGGCCCCCCCGGGGCGTCGAAGACCTGACCCGTCGCGGGAAAGACCGGCCCGGTGCCCTCCAACGCGTAGTGCACGTAGTCGTCGGTGGCCAGCATCGACTCGAACATGGAAAGGTCCAGGTACTGCCCGGCCCCGGTGGCGTCCCGCAGGCGCAGGGCGGCGAGGATGTTAATGGCCCCGTGCAGGGAGGTCACCGAGTCGGCCATCGCCATCACGATGTCGATGGGCGCCTGGCCGGTGACCTGTGCCTGACGGCCCAGCAGGCCGCTCTCCGCATGCAGCACCGGTGCGTAGGCCTGGCGTCCGGACTCGGGCCCGGTCTGCCCGAACCCGGAGATCGAGAGCATCACCAGGCGGGGATTGGCCGAGGAGAGGGCAGCCCAACCGACGCCAAGACGCTCCAGGGTCCCGGGCCGGAAGTTCTCGATGACCACGTCGGCGCGCGTGCTCAACTGGACGAGCAGATCGGCACCCGCCTCGGACCCCAGGTCGATCGAGACG
This sequence comes from Sporichthyaceae bacterium, assembly GCA_052388275.1. Classification (GTDB taxonomy): domain Bacteria; phylum Actinomycetota; class Actinomycetes; order Sporichthyales; family Sporichthyaceae; genus JBQTII01. Next base: position 40,093 of record JBQTII010000036.1, read on the forward strand.
TTGCGCTTGCCGGCGTTCTCTTGGACGTAGAGGCCGGTGTGCGCGCCGGTGCGCGGGCCGAACACCTGGGTGATGTCGGTCCCGGCGATCTCCACCTTCACGACGTCGGCGCCGAGATCGCTCAGGATCCGGCCGATGTACGGGCCGGAGATCGCGCGGGACAGGTCGAGCACCCGAACACGGGCAAGGGCAAACGCTTCCTCGCTCACCTGATGCTCCCTCAAGCCAGCCGGCTCAGTAGGACTTCGGTAGGCCGAGGACGTGCTCGGCGAGGTAGTTCAGCACCATCTCCTGCGGCACCGGCGCGAGGCGCTGCAGGCGGGCCTCCCGGAAGTACCGCTCGACGTGGTACTCGCTCGCGTAGCCGAAACCGCCATGCGTTTGCACGGCCGCGTCCGCTGCCTGGAATGCCGCCTCAGCGGCCAGGTACTTGGCGATATTGGCCTGCTCACCCGCCGGCATCCGGCGATCGCAGCGCCACGCCGCCTCCCGAATTGCCAGCTCTGCCGCGCGCAGCCGCGCGTGCGCATCGGCGAGCGGGAAGGAGATGCCTTGGTTCTTTCCGATCGGGCGGCCGAACACGACCCGTTCGCCCGCGTAGGCCACCGCCCGGCGCAGGGCCGCCCGGCCCGTCCCGAGCGCCTCGGCGGCGACGAGGACGCGCTCGGCGTTGAGCCCGTCGAGCAGGTAGCGGAAGCCCTTGCCCGCCTCGCCCACGCGGTCCGCGGCGTCGACGCGCAACCCGTCGTAGGCGACCTCGCAGGAGGCCACCGCGTTGCGCCCGAGCTTGGGAATGGCCCGAATGTGCACGGCCGGGTCCTTCAGATTCGCCACCAACAACGTCATCCCGTCGGTCGGCTTCGCGCACTGTGCCCGCGGGGTTGTGCGGGTCAACAGCAGGACCTTGTCCGACTCCAGCGCCTTCGAGGTCCACACCTTGCGGCCGTGCACGCGGTAGTGATCGCCGTCGGCATCGCTACCCGGGACTGCTCGCGTGCTGATCGCGGTGGTGTCCAGGCCGGCGTCGGGTTCGGTGACCCCGAAGGCGACGTGCAGTTCGCCTGCAGCGACAGCGGGGAGCACCCGGGACTTGAGCTCCTCGCTGCCGTGCAGGACAACCGGGTGCATGCCGAAGATGGAGAGGTGGATCGAACTGGCGCCGTTCATGCAGGCGCCGGAGGCCGCGACCTCCTCCAGGACGATGGCGGCCTCGGTGATGCCCTGCCCGCCGCCGCCGTAGGCCGCCGGGATGGCGATCCCGATCCAACCGCCCTTGGCCATCTCGGCGTAGAACTGCCACGGGAACTCGTGGTCGAGGTCGTGGCGCATCCAGTAGTCGTCGTCGAACTGCGCGCACACCTCGCGGACCGCCCGGCGGATCGCGCGGTGGTCCTCGGACTCGGTGAAATCCATACCGGCGCGACCCTTCTCGTGGAGACGCCAGAAAAATACTCTAGTACCCAAGATAGATTGTCCCCTGCCTCGCGAGTGCGGTAAGGCGGCGATCAGGCAGGAGCGCAGGATGGAGCACGTCGACCCGATCGAGTGGTCGCGGCGACGTTGGCAGAGCGAGGGGCTACCCGACGCCGAGCGGTTCGCGGCGATGGCCACGGTGCTGCGCACGGCCCAGGTGGTGGGCGCGGACCTGGACAAGGCACTGCGCCCGCACGAGCTGAGCCGCACGGCCTTCCTGCTCCTCGCGACGGTACGTATAGCGCCGGGTTGTGCCCTCCCGCTGGGGAGATTGAGTCGGCATCTGATGCTGCACCCGACCACCGTGACGCTGACGATCGAGGCCCTGGAGAAGCGCGGCGTGATCAGCCGCGAGCCGCACCCGCATGACCGGCGCACGGTGCTGGCAACGCTCACGGCGGCGGGGCGGGTGTTCTTCGACGAGGTGGCCAGCGCGTTGGCAGGCGACGGCTACGCGCTGTCGGCCATCACGGCGCAGCTCGCCGTCACGGCGACGGAGATCCTGCGCCAGGTGCGCAGCGAACTCGGCGACTGACAGGGCTAGACACTCTAGGACTAGACAATATGATGACTTCGGCTGAACCCGCCGCCGGGCGGCGAATCGGGTGCGTCCCGGCCGATTCGCCGCCCCAACGCTCGCATCCCCTCGGAGCCACCCGATGCCGCTGGACACCAGCACACTCGAGCCCATCACCGACAAGCTCAGCAGCCTGACGTTCTGGGAGCGCCCGCGCAGCGAGCATCTGGCGTACTTCAAGCACCTGCGCGAGAACGAGCCCGTGAGCTGGCATGGACCCCCGGACTCCCTGGACCCCAACCTGAACAACGCCATGGGGTTCTGGTCGGTCGTGCGGCACCCCGACATCCAGGAGGTCTCGCGCAACCCGCAGATCTACTCCTCGGCCCAGGGAATCTTCGTCGACGACTTCCCGCAACTGGAGCAGATGCTCTCCTTCATCGTCACCGACGCGCCGCGGCACGGGCAGATGCGCGGCATCGTGAGCGCGGCCTTCACCCCGCGCAACATCAAGAAGATGGCGGACGACCTGCACCGCATCGTGCGCGAGATCGTCGATGAGGCCGCCGGCCTCGGCGAGGGCGACCTGTGCAAGCTCATCACCAAGGAGACACCGGGCCGGGTCTTCGCGACGTTCTTCGGCGTCACCGACCGCGACCAGATCCAGTACCTGATGGATGCGGCCGAGCAGTTCGCGTGCTGGAACGACCCGGAGTACGCGCACATCGGTTCACCGTTGCAGGTCTTCGCGGACGCCTCCCAGAAGTGCGCGGTGTTCGCGATCGAGCAGGCCGCACTGCGCCGGGAGAACCCGACCGACGACCTCATGAGCTGGATTGCGGCGGCCTCCTACGAGGGCCAGAAGATGACGATCGAGGAACTAGGAGTCTTCTTCGCGTTGCTCACCGCTGCCGCGAACGACACCACCCGGCACTCGATGGCCCACGTCCTGGCCCTGTTCGCCGAGCACCCGGACCAGCTCGAGTACGTGATGGACGACTTCGACCGCAGGGGCGATGACGCCATCAACGAGTGCCTGCGGCTGGAACCGCCGCTGATGCACTTCCGGCGCACAGTGACCTCCGACACCGAACTCGGCGGCAAGCTGATCCGCGCCGGGGAGAAGGTGGTCATGTGGTACATCTCCGGAAACCGCGACGGGGAGGTCTTCGAGCGCCCGGATGAGTTCGACGTCACCCGGCCCTCGAAGTCGAACCCGCACCAGGCCTTCGGCGGTGGTGGCCCGCACTACTGCATCGGGCACATGATCGGCCGGGACATGCTCAAGTCACAGCTGCGCGAGGTCCACACCCGGATGAAGGACCTGAAAATCGGTGAGCGTGATTTCCTGCTCTCCAACTTCATGAATGGAGTGCACCGCCTTCCGGCCACCTGGACGCCCGAGCAGCGCTGAGCAAAGCCAGAGGTCAGGCTCCTTGCAGGCGCACCGGCAGGCTCTTGAGGCCGCCGACGAAATTCGTCTGGGTGTACTTGGGCGTACCGGCCAGCTCGATGCCGGCGAGGCGGGGCAGCAGCTCCTGGAAGAGGATCTTCATTTCCAGGCGGGCGATCACCATGCCCTGACACTGGTGTGGTCCGAAGCCGAAGCCGGCGTGCTTGCCGCGTTCGACGGTGAGGTCGAAGTCGTGGGAGTTCTCTCCGAACTTGGACTCGTCGCGGTTCGCTGAGGGGAAGTTGAGCATGAAGCGGTCACCGGCATGGAACTGACGCCCGCTCACCTCGACGTCCTGGGTGGCGTTGCGCATGAAGTGCTTGACCGGTGAGACGTAGCGGATGGACTCCTCCACCAGCCGATCGACCAGGGACATGTCGTTCTGAACGCCTTTGAGCTGGTCGGGGTTCTCGATCAGCGCCAGCATCGCGCCGACGAGGGTGGCCGAGGTGGTGTCGTGTCCGGCGGTGGCGATCGCGATGTACTGCCCGTTGCAGTACTTCTCGTCGATCAGCTCGCCGTCGAAGCGGCTGTTGGCCCCGACCGAGAGCAGGTCCTCGGTCGGGTTCGCTCGCCGCGCCACGGTGTGTTGGTGGAAGTACTCGTTGAAGCTGGTGATCGCCGCGACCCAGGCCCGTCCTGCCGCGTCCGGGGTCATCTGGATCTCGTCGCGCTGCTCCTCGGGGTCGTTGGCGCCGAAGAACTCCTGGGTGAGCCCCATGATGATCGGCTCGTCCTCGGGCGGGAGCCCGAACAAGGTCATGATGACGCGCAGCGGATACAGCAGCCCGAAGTCCTTAGCGAAGTCCAGCTCCTGGCCGCGGGCGAAGAGCGCGTCGACCTCGCGCTTGGCAAGCTCGCGGACCTGCTCCTCGAAGCGCTTGACGTTGCCCGGCCGGAACCACGGGTTGATCAAGCGGCGGATTTCGGTGTGCTCGGGCGGGTCCATGAATGGCACCACGTCGATACTGCGGATCGAGCCACCGGTGAGGGAACGGATGAACGCGTCCGAGGCCTGGTCGTTCAGGATCGGGTTGGCCGGCAGGTTCGCGAAGATCTCCGGCTGGCGTTCGATCGTGATCATGTCATCAAGTCGGGTCACCAGCACGATGGGGTCAAAGCCGGAGATCTCGGCGACGCCGAGCGGATTGTTCTTGCGCAGCCAGGTGAACGCCGGGTAGGTGATGTTCTTCTCGTCCTTGTAGGACTCCGGCAGCACCGCCGCCCGGGCGATGTCATCGGGGATACGGAAGTCGGCAGCAGCACTCACGATGGTCTGAACTCCTCGCTGGTTCGGGACGGTGCGGGGGCGGTTCGGTGTCCTCAGGTTATGGGGTGGGCCAGCTCATCGCGAGAGCCCGTTTGTCGGTCTTGCCGGCGTCGGTCAAGGGCAACGGCTCGGAGCGGATCCACCACAGGGCGGGAACGGCGAAGCGCGCCAGCGCCGGGGCGACATGGGCGGCGAGATCGTCGCCGTCCAGGGCGCAATGGGGTTCGACCTCCACGACGGCGGCAACCACCTCACCCAGGTCCGGATCAGGTCGTCCGATCACGGCGGCATTGCGTACCGCCGGGTGTGAGAGCAGCGCGGCCTCCACCTGGGCAGGGGCGATGTTCTCCCCGCCCCGGATGATCATGTCCTTGATCCGGCCGGTGACGAACAGCAGTCCGTCGACGAGGCGCCCGAGGTCGCCGGTGCGCACAAAGCCGTCGGCATCAAGGATGTCGGCCTCGTGCTCGCCCCAGTAACCGGTGAGCTGTCCGGGGGTGCGCACCACGATCTCGCCTTCACCGCAGGCATCGGGGTCAAGGATCCGCAGCTCGACCACCGGCAGGGCTCGCCCCGAGGTGGCGGGATGCTCGGCCATCAGCGCGCCGCCCGCTGAGGCAACGGTGCCACCGGTCTCGGTCATGCCGTAGATCGTCGACATCCCCTTACGAGCGTTGGGGAAGTACTCGCGCAAACGGGCCAGGACGGCGGGCTGGACCGGTGCGCCGCCCATCGAGATCGACCGCACCGAGGTCAGGTCGCGGGTGGCGATGTCGGGCGCCTCGAGCACGCGGGCGGCCATGGTCGGGACACCACCCCAGACGCTCACCCGCTCGCGTTCGATGATGTCCAGCACCTCGGCGGGGTCGAACCGGCCGCGCAGGAATACCACGGTGGCGCCGCAGAGCAGGTTGAGCAGCGTGGACTGCAGGCCGCCGATGTGGAACAGCGGCCCACTCTGCAGATTGACCATCGGGGCTCGCGCGGGATCGAGCTGATGGGGTAGCCGGCCGGAGATCGCCAGCAGGTTGTGCAGGTTGGCGATCACCGAGCGGTGGGCCAGCACCACGCCTTTTGGTGGCCCGGTCGTGCCGGCCGTGAACACGATGACGGCCGGGTCGTCCTCGTGCGCGGGCGCCGGCAGGGGAGCCGGGCCGACGGGCCGCGGGTCGGCGAGTTCCGCGATGTCCAGGATCGGAGTGCGCGCGGGGCAGGCCTGTGCGCGCCTGGTGTCCGCGAGCACCAGTGCCGGACTCAGCAGTTCGATGGCGTGCCCGGTCTCCGCCGGTGACCACCAGCCGTTGCCCAGGGCGACGATCGCGCCCGCGCGGATGCTCGCCCACATTGCCACGATCCACTCGGGGGAGTTCGCCGCGTAGAGCAGGACCCGATCGCCCGGACGCACACCATGAGAGCGCACCAGTGTCGCGGCGGCCTCGATCCGTTCGAACACGTCACCGAAGCTCAGCCGGCGCTCGCCCTGCACCAGGTGGACCCGCTCTCGCCAGATCGCCGCATCGTCAAGCAGCTCCGCGAGGTGGGTGCGCCGGGGGCTGTACATCAAGAAGGGGGGAGCGCCCTCGCGACGGGCGATGTCGGTGCCCCAGACGAAGGCCATGAACCCAAACTAGTCGAGTGATCAATACTCGACAACTAGAGGACTTTGCTCCTACGCTGACGCTGTGACAGAACCAGAGGCACCGGGCGGCGAGCGGGCGCCGAACCTCGAGGACTACGTCGCACAAGCACATGTTTTCCTCGCGGCGCGCTACCCGCGCGCATCGGCGCGGGCGTTCGCCTGGGGTGCGGGTTCCGACGAGGTCAGGGTGTTCCAGGAGCCCGAACCCGACGTCGAGGTCGAGACGATGGCGGGGATCCGGGCCTGGCGCACCGCGGTGTGGGAGGCCGGGTACGGCTGGATCACCGGGCCCCTTGCCTATGGCGGCGCAGGACTGCCCGCGGCCTATCAGCGTGCCTTCGAGCGGGCCAGTCGCGAGTACGAGGTGCCGGGCGATGCCGCGCTGACCATCGGACTCGGGATGATCGCGCCGACGATCGCCCAATTCGGCACCGAGGAGCAGAAGCACCACTGGCTGCCGGCGATCTACAGCGGCAAGGCGATCGCCTGCCAGCTCTTCAGTGAGCCCGGCGCCGGTTCGGACCTGGCGTCGGTGTCGACCAAGGCCGAGCGCACCGAGACCGGCTGGCGGATCAATGGCGCGAAGGTCTGGACCTCCGGTGCGCACCTGGCCGACGTCGGGGAGATCATCGCCCGCACCTCGACCGAGCCGCGGCACCGCAATCTGACGGCCTTTCTGATCGACATGCACGCCCCCGGGGTCACGGTGCGCCCCTTGCGGCAGATGACCGGCGGCGCGGCGTTCAACGAGGTGTTCCTCGACGACGTCGAGGTCAGCGATGAGCGGCGCCTGGGTGAGATCGGCCAGGGCTGGACGGTTGCACTCGCGACCCTGGCCCACGAGCGCAACGCCATGGGGCACAGCTCGTTCGGTGGGGTAGGGATCCTGTCCACCGATCGCCTGATCGCCCTGATCCAGCACGCCGGGGCGCAGGCCGATCCGCTGGTGCGCGCGGAGTTCGGTGAGCTGATCTCGCACCTGCGCAGTGCGCGTTACCAGAACGAGTTCATCGCGGCGCAGGCTCGCGCGGGCAACGGGCCCGGGGCCGAGATCGGGCTGAGCAAGATCGCGCTCTCGGACAACATGCGCCGCCTGGGCGACTTCGTGGCTGAGGTCCTGGGCCCGTCGATGATCGCCGACACGGGGGAGTGGGGTACCTATGCCTGGACTTCGCTGCTGTTGGGTGCCCCGGGATATCGCCTCGGCGGTGGAACCGACGAGATCCTGAAGAACACCATCGCCCAACGGGTCCTCGGACTCCCGCGCCCGGCCTGAGAGCGGACACCCCGATGAGTCAGCACACCGCCGCTCTGGTTCCCGACGAGGACGAGCGTGCGCTGGCGACGGCGGTGCGCGAGGTGCTCGCCGACGTCGCCACCAGCGAGCGATTGCGCGCCGGCTTCGACACCGCCGAGGGCTACGACGCCGATGGTTGGAAGACCCTCGCCGGAGACGTGGGCCTGTGCGGGCTCACCATTCCTGAACGCTGGGGCGGGCTCGGGCTCGGTCCCGGTGCGGTTGACGTCGTGCATGTCGAACTCGGGCACGCGCTCTACCCCGGCCCCTTCCTTGCGGTCTCGCTGGCCGCGACGGCGCTGGCGGCGTCCGCGGACGAGGGCGCGCAAGAACGCTGGCTTCCGGGGATCGCCGGGGGTGACCTGGTCGCGACGGTGGCCTGCACTCCACCCGGCCCCGGGCACCCGCCCCTGGTGGCGGTGGCGACGGGAAAGGGTTGGCAGCTGTGCGGCCGTGTGCCGTTCGTCCCGGCGGCACACGTCGCAGACCTGCTGCTGCTGACCGCCGATACCCCGGCCGGGCCCACCCTGTTCGCCGTGCCGGCCGGCACTTCCGGCGTGGTCGTCACCGCGATGACCGGCCTGGACCTGACCCGACGGTTGGGCGACCTGGTGCTGTCCGACGTTCCGGCGTTGCTTGTCGGCGCCGAAGGTGGGTCCGGCGCCGCGCAGGCGGCCGTCGCAAGGCACCTGCGGATCGCTCTGGCCGCCGAGGCTGCAGGTGGTTTGCAGTGGTGCTCGGCGACCGCCACGGCTTACGCCGGGACGCGCGAGCAGTTCGGCCGCCTGATCGGCTCCTACCAAGCGGTCGCGCACGCTGCCGTCGACATCTACTCCGCGGCGCGCGCCGCCCGCGCCGGCGCGCGGTGGGCCGCGGTCGCTGCGGCGAATGGCGACCCCGAGGCCGACCTGGCCTCGCACGTCGCGGCCCTGCGGGCCGGTGAGGCCTATCGGGTGCAGACCGAAGCTGGGGTGCACCTGCTCGGCGGCATCGGATTCACCTGGGAGCACGACATGCACTTGTACTACCGACGTGCGCGGGCCGCAGGCGCCCTCGCCGGTGGCGCGCCGCAGCACAGGGCGGCAATCGCAGCCCTCGCCGGGTTGTAGGGAGAGACTCCGTATGCCGTACTCCTCCGTATTCCGCCCCGGGCTCTTCGACGGTCAGGTCATCCTCGTCACGGGGGGAGGCAGCGGAATTGGTCGCGCCACTGCGCATGAACTTGCCTCGCTCGGGGCCAGGGTGGTCATCGCCGGCCGGGATACCGCGAAGCTGGAGCGGGTGGCGGCCGAGGTTGCCCTCGACGGCCACATCGTCAGTACCCACGGGTGCGACATCCGGGTCGAGGCCCAGGTCATCGACCTGATCGAGTTCGCGTTGGCGACGCACGGCCGCATTGACGCTCTGGTGAACAACGCGGGCGGGCAATATCGCCAACCACTGAAAGTCATCTCGAGCAAGGGCTTCGAGGCGGTGGTGCGGCTCAACCTGTTCGGCGGGTTCATGATGATGCGCGAGGTTCACAACCGGTGGATGGGCGCCCACGGCGGGGCGATCGTCAACGTGATCGCGGACATCTGGGGTGGCTGGCCTAACTACGCCCATTCCGGGGCGGCCCGCGGTGGGATGTGGACGCTGACCGAGAGCGCGGCCTCGGAGTGGGCGCCCGCCGGGGTCCGGGTGAACGCGGTCGCCCCGGGCGGCATCGAGAGCAGCGGCTTCGATACCTATGAGCCGGACGCACAGCAGGAGATCCTCAGGTTTCCCGAGACCATCCCGCTGCAGCGCTACGGCAACGTCGCCGAGATGTCCGGCGCGATCACCTACCTGTTGTCTCCGGCGGCGGCCTTCATCACCGGGAGCTGTATCCGGGTGGACGGGGGCGCGCCGCAGGCCCGGTACTGCTGGAATCCGCCCGCCGCCCACCAGAATTCGGTGCCCTTCGGTGGTTTTCACCTGGAAAGCCGGTCGAAGCTGCTCAGCGAGGGCCCCAAGCGCAGTAGTAACCGTACGTAGTTGAATGATCACAAATGCTTACATCTTGTGACCATTCACCCCTTCGAGCGGCTTCTGCTACCGGGTAGGGGGTGCCGGCCGGCGACGGCCCGGTGGGAACGGGGTGACGAAATCCCTCATAGGGGGTATGTGACTCTGAACACCAAACAAGACATACTTTTTCTCAGCTGTTTCTTTGGGAACCAGGTGGATCGGAGCCTGAAGTGTGCAGCGCCCCGGTCTGGGTGCGTCCCGCCCCTGGACACGACCCCTGAGGAGTTCAGGTGCGGATGAAGAAGAGTGGTCTTCTTGCCGTCACCCCCGTCATGCTCAGCGCGGCGCTGGTACTCAGCGCCTGTGGTGGCGGCGGTAGTGACGCGGACGAATCGATTGCCCAGCAGCCGGGCGAATCAGTGACGGGTGAGGTCGGCGAGGCCCTCGGCGGCGTGGTGGACACCGCGACCGGTGAGGCCCCCACCGGTGAGGCCCCCACGGGTGAAGCCCCCACGGGTGATGCCCCGACGGGTGAAGCCCCCACGGGTGAAGCCCCCACGGGTAAGGCCCCCACGGGTAAGGCCCCCACCGGCACGGCCCCCACCGGCAAGGCCCCCACCGGCAAGGCGAGCACCGGCGGCCTGACGGCCATCGACACCCCGGCTCAGGTGGCGGAGAACGCCAAGATCGCCGAGGCTGCCGGCGGAGCCACCGATATCGGTGTCACCAAGGACTCCATCAAGCTCGGCTCGGTCTCCATGCATGGCATCGCGCTGGGCAACCTGCTCGTGCAGCCGCTGGTCAAGGGTGTCTCCGCGACACTCGCCTCGATCAACGACCGCGGCGGTGTCCTCGGGCGTCGCCTGTCGATCGTGGACTGCGACGACGGCCCGGGCGAGGTCTCCCGCTCCAAGGCCTGCATCAAGAAGCTCGCCGGCCAGGACAAGGTCTTCGCGCTCATCGGCTACTCCAGCTGGGCGTCGGCCTCCGTGCACGACGACCTCAAGCAGAACAACCTCCCCGCCGTCGGCACCTGGGCCTACTCCCAGACCGAGTGGCAGGACAAGTACATGTTCCCCACTCACATGTCGATGATCCACGAGGCCATGGCGGGCGCCCACTGGGTGAAGAACGTCATCAAGCCCAAGACCTACGGAATGGTCTGCCTGACCAGCCCGGAAATGCAGCTGAGCTGCAACCAGGTACAGCGCGTCCTGGACGCCTCGGGTGCTGAGCTGGTCAAGAAGATGGACGTCGGCATCGCCGAGACCTCGCTGTCCGCGCAGGTTCTGTCGATGCGGGCCGCCAACCCGGATCACATCGTGCACTACGTGATCAACCCCGCGACCATGGTGAAGTTCATGGTCGAGGCCTCGCAGCAGGGTTACTACCCGCCCCAGGGCATCTCCGGCAACCACCTCGCCGCTGAGGTCCTCGGGTCGCTGTTCGGCAAGCACCCGGTCGGCCGCTACTGGACGAACACCACCTACAAGCTGTGGGGTTCGGAGTACATGGCCGTCATGAACAAGTACGCCCGCGGAAACAAGGGCCTGAACCACCACATCGTGCAGGCGTCCTACACCGGCACGCTGATCTTCGAGCGCGCCGCCAAGGCCGTCGGACCGAACCTGACCCGTGAGCGCCTCATGGCGCAGCTCGGTAACGGTGACGTCTACGAGGCGGACTCCTCGCTGGACCAGCGCTTCTCCTGGGCCGACAGCGAGCGCTTCGGAAACAACTGGGACAAGGAAATGGGCCAGGGCCGCGAGTACATGTACAAGTACGGCGGCACCAACACGGTCTCGGACCCGAACGGCACCCCGTCCGGCTTCCAGCCCGACCCCGACCAGTTCGTCATCTACACGCACAAGTGAGCCGAGCGCAGAGCAAGTCGCGAGGAACGAGCACTTGCTCTGCCGAGGCGATCGCCGTGCGTTGAGTGCAGCGGAACACCCACAAGTGCGCTGACACCGTTCTGAGCTAGTCAAGTACCGCTTCACCAGGGCGGGCACCGCATACGCGGTGCCCGCCCTGTCGTTTCTCGCGGCTCTCTAGACTGCGTGGGTGCCCGGACCGAAGCTGTCTCTCATCGTTCCGATGTACGGCGTCGAGGCCTATCTGCCGCAGTTTCTGGCCTCCCTCGACGCTCAGTCCGAGGACCTCGTCGACGTCGAGCTGGTGTTCGTGGACGACGGTTCCCCGGACCGGTCGGCGCAGATCGCCGCCGACTGGATGGCCGCCCATCGGGCCGTGCCCACCCACCTGATCTCCCAGTGCAACGGTGGGCTGGCGGCGGCCCGCAACGCCGGCCTCGCGGCGTCGAGCGGGGAGTGGGTGAGCTTCCCCGACCCCGACGATGTCCTGACCCCGGCTTACCTCGCGGCCGTCCGTCGCTTCCTGGAAGCCGGGCGGGCAGCGAAGGTGATGCTCGCCGCAACCAACTTGGTCTACCTCGATGAGGAGTCCGGCGCCCGCCGCGATGCGCATCCCCTGCGCTTCAAGTTCGCCGGCGGTCACCACCGCATCGTCGATCTGGCGCGGCGCCCGGATCACATCCACCTCTCCGCTGCCTCCGCCTGGTATCGCGGCGAGGTGCTGCGTTCGGGCGACCTGCGCTTCGACTCCCGCATCACCCCGACTTTCGAGGACGCCCATCTGACGGCTCGTTATCTTCGGGACGATCCGCGGATCGCGCTGCTCGAGGACGCGGTCTATCTCTACCGCCGCCGCTCCGACGTCAGTTCCGCGGTGCAGAGTGGGTGGTTCCAAGAATCCAAGTACCGCGCGGTCCCTCGCCACGGCTGGCTGGACCTGGTGCGCTCCTTCACCGACGCGGGCCAGGAGCTGCCGCGGTGGGTCGCGAACATGGTGCTCTACGACTTGATCGGGTTCTTCCGGGCCGATCTTCGGCCCGATTCGCCGACGCACGACATTCCCGTGCCCTGGCGCGAGGCGTTCCTGGAAGCCACTGCCGAGGTGCTCAGCCACCTGGGGCCGGCCGCGATTGCGGACTACTCGCTGGGCTGGTGCCCGAGCGACGTCCGCCGGGCGCTGCTCTACGGGTTCGGAGCCGGACCGGTGCTCAGCGACGTGCACTGCGACCGCATCGACCTCGACCAAGACCTGGTGCGGGTCAGCCACTACCGCTATAGCGCCGCGGAGCCGAGCCTGACCTACAGCGTGCGCGGTGTTCGGACCGAACCGGTGCACTCCAAGGTTCGCAAGGTCGAGTTCTACGGGCGCACGCTCGCTCGCCAGCACACGGCGTGGCTGCCGCTGGGCGGGGTGCGGGTCTGGGCCGACGGCGCCCCACTCCCGGTCCACGTCGGACCGCACAGATTGCCCCGCTACGTCGCCGGCCCGGGGGTGCTCCAGGCGCAATTGTCCCCGGCCGGCGCGACGATGGACGGCGGCGGGGAGCCGGCGGAATCGCGAGCGCCGTGCGGGCGCGGGGGCGGCCGCGGCACCTGGCTGCTCATGGGCACCAGGGAGTCCCCCGGGGTGTACGTCGAGGCGTTGTACGAGGTGCTGCACGGGGCCGAGCCCTCGACGCCGGTGTGGGTGATGCTCGAGGAGAGCAGCCCGGACCGGCCGCGATTGGCGGGCGCTGGGGTGCCCCTGGCGACGTTCGGGTCAGCGCAGGCGCTGGCGGCCCTGGCCGACTGTCGCCATCTGGTCACTTCCGAACTCGACGAGCGGTTCTGGGCGATGGTGGCGCTCGCTTCGGGTCCGCACGGGCCACCACGGGTGATCTATCTGCCGCCGGTACCGGTGCGCGAAGTCGACCACCGGACGCTGAACAGGCATCCGCTGGACCTCGTCGTGGTTGCCGATCAGGCGCAGTATCAGCTGATCGTGACCGACGGATCGCCGTTCGCCCACTCGGCGAAGGAAGTAGCCGTCACGGGCCTGCCCGGCCAGGACAGCGATGGCGGCGCCGCTCACCGGATCTACCAGGCGATCCGCAGCCTGGATCTTCCGCATGATGCGCGGCCGAGCGCACCTACGCGTTCGCTCTGACGCGCGGGGCCGTCGCGCTCGGGGCCCCGCGTCGGGATTGGAGTCGGGCCGCCGCGCGGAGTACGGATCGGGGCAGGCCCGCGTCGAGTTTCGCCAGGGGAACAAGCTCTAGCCCGCGCCGGGCGAGGTCGGCGCGCACCGCGGGGTAGTGCTCGGGATGCGCGCGCAGGAACGTGTTGATATGGCCGGTCTCGGCCCGGACCAACCGGTGCCGCGCCGCCGCCTGATGGGGGGATCCGGGTTCGATGTCGGCCAGATGCTCGAACCCCTCCAACCGGCGGCGCCCGGTGTTGTCGTAGGACGGTTCGCGTCGAGAGTTTGTGCCCTCAGCAATCGAGCGGTAGTACACGGCGTGGGCCTCGATCGGGCAGACCCGCATGGGCATCGCGTGGGCGTTGAAGAACGCGAAATAGAAGGCGAGGTCTTCACCGCTGCGCAGGTCCGGGTCGAATCCGACGCTGCGCGCGGCACCCGTCGGGAGCAGCTTGCACACGCTGTAGGTGGTGGCGACGAAGAGCTGATTGGGTGCCAGGGTGCGCCCCGCGTGCACCAGTTGACGGGAGATGCGATTGCCGAAATGCGGGGAGCGGTCCCCGGAGTGCACATCGGCCAGGTGGGCGATGGCGACGACGCCGGGGCCGGCGCACGCCAACAGCCCGGCGAGGAAGGCGGGGGAGACCACGTCGTCGTCATCGACGAAGGTGACATAGTCACCGCGGGCCATGGCCATGCCCACGTTGCGCGCCCGACCAAGACCCGCCTGGATGCAGGTGGCGCGCCGGATCTGCAGTGGGGGATGGTCCGCGATGACCTTGTCGAGGACGGCGCTGGTGGCCGGGTCCTCGAGCGTGCCGTTGCTGATCACCAGAATCTCGAACTGCTCCGGCGGGAGGGTCTGCGCCGCCAGCGAGCGCAGGGTCTCACCGATCGACCCGGACCGGGCGTGGGTCCCGATGATGACGCTGACCTGGGGTTTTGTCGCAGGTGACACGTCACCTCCCGGGATGTGATCGGTGTGTGCGGTGTGGTCGTGCAGGTCCCGCGGCGGCGGTACCGGCACTAGGCTTGATGGACCGCCCAGGGCGGCCCTGCGCGAGTTTACAGCCGTCCCGTCACCGGCCATCCCGGATGACCTCAACGTATTGGGGTGATGTTGCACATGCCGGTGCTGCCCGGTGTGAATGAGATTAATCCCCTACCGGGGGCGGCCATGATCATTGCGGCGACCGTTGAGCGCGGGGCGATGCTGGGCATGGCGTTCGACTCGGTCGATCTGGTGACGCTGGAGGATCTGACCGCGGTATTGACGCTGCGTGGGTCCGAGACGGCGTGCGTGGTGATCACCGCAGTGTCCACGCGTGGGGGCCGCCTGGCGGGAGCGCTGGCGCAGGTACGCACCCACTGCCCACCAGGGGTCGCGGTCTACATCGACGTGTCCGGGCCGGGGGGCCCGGACCTGCTGCGGGACGGGGGAGCGGCGTTGCGCGGGTTCCGAACCCGGGGTTGGGCGGTGCTGTGGGACATCGCCTGCCTCGCGCTCACGGCCGCGCCGTCGCCCGACGAGGTACCCGACCTGGCCTTCCTCGCCGAACTCCGCGCCGCCAAGACCGGCCCCGCAACCACCGACCCGCCCGCCTGCGCCCCCTCGAGTTCGGAGTCGGCCACGCCCGATCGCTCGGCCCCCGCGCCGCCGATTTCCGCGACTGCCCGGCGGCGCAGCGCCGGATCACGGTCCGTCGGCCTGGCCACCCGCCGAACGCTGCGGGTGGCCGCGGCCGGCGGCGCCGCATGGGTGGCCGTGGCCGTGATCCTCGCGATCGCGACTGATTCCGGGTTCTCCGGCTTCGCCCTCACCGTCCTCATCGGCGTTCTCGCGGCCGGGGTACTGGATTCCCTGCGCGGGCGGATCGCCCTGGCCCGGCGGCTGGACCAGATCTCGGCAGCGGTGCGGGAGCGCGGCGCACCAGCCGGGGACGGGACCTCCATGGCCAAGCTGAGCAAACAGCTCGGCCAGGTGAATGTGCGGCTCACCGAGATCGAGCAGGACGTCGCCATCATCGCCGCCTCCACCGTCGACACCGCGCGTTCCGTGGCGCGACTGCACACCGAGCCCGCCGCGCAGGGGCCGGCGAGCGCCACCCCGCGTCCATGACCTGGCTGCTCACGG
The DNA here is from genome assembly GCA_052388275.1 of Sporichthyaceae bacterium. GTDB lineage: Bacteria > Actinomycetota > Actinomycetes > Sporichthyales > Sporichthyaceae > JBQTII01. The sequence continues at coordinate 55,918 of JBQTII010000036.1, forward strand.
GGGGAGCGGGCTACATCGGTGCCCATGTCCTCGCGGCGATGCGGGCCCGGGGTCACCAGGTGGTGGTGCTGGACGATCTCTCGACCGGGCTTCGCGATCGCGTTCCGGCGGCAGTGCCCTTCGTGCACACCGACCTCGCGGACACGGTGGCGGTGACCGCGGCGATCCGCCGGTTCGGAATCAGTGGCGTGGTTCACCTGGCGGCGAAGAAGTCGGTGCCCGAATCGGTCGCCGATCCGTTGCGCTACTACCGGGAGAACGTCGGCGGGCTGGGCTCGCTGCTCACCGCGATGGCGGCCGGTGGCGTGTGCAGAATGCTCTACTCCTCCAGTGCCGCGGTCTACGGCGCTGCCGGCGGCGATCAGGTGGACGAGGCAAGCCCGGCTGCGCCGCAGAACCCCTACGGATCGACCAAGCTCATCGGCGAGTGGATGGTGGCGCAGGCCGGTGCCGTCACGGGGCTCGCGCACCTGAGCCTGCGGTACTTCAACGTCGCCGGAAGTGGTGCTCCCGAGTTGGGGGACACCGGTACCGACAACCTGATTCCCCAGGTGTTTCGCGCGGTGTCGCAGGGCCTTCGCCCGCAGGTCTTCGGTGGGGATTACCCGACGCGCGACGGATCGTGTGTGCGCGACTTCATCCACGTGCAGGACGTTGCCGACGCCCACCTGGTCGCGGCGGAGGCCCTGCTGGACGCCCGCGGGCTCGCGCCGGTGTACAACGTCGGGCGCGGTGTCGGCGTCACCGTCAAGGAAGTGCTGGCGAGCATTGCCGACGTGACCGGACATCAGCGAAGTCACGAGGTGATCGGACGCCGAGCCGGGGACCCCGCCCAGGTCGTCGCGGCGGTTGAGCTGATTGCGACCGAGCTCGGCTGGCGGGCGCGCCACGATCTCACCGACATGGTCTCGAGCGCATGGCAGGGCTGGTGCTGGCGCGGCGGTGCGCACAGTGGCGGTGCGCACAGTGGCGGTGCGCACAGTGGCGGGCGGCCCGGCAGGTGAGCGCACCGGCCGAGATCGTGGTTCTGGTCCGCGGCGATCGATCGCGACCCGTCGATGCGGACCTTGCCCCGGGGTCGGCCTTCGTCGTGGACGTTGTTGAGCTCACGGCGGCCGATGCGAAACGGGAGTGGGAGCGGATCACCGTGCTCGCCGACTCACTCGCCGATCTGCGCCGCGCGCTCCCGCTGTTGGCGCGGGCGGGCAAGTCCCGCGCGGTCAGCATCGTCGTGCGGTGCACCGACCGCGCCCGGGAGATCGGGGTGCCGGCCGGTGTGGAACCCCAACGGGTGCTCAGCACGTCCCTGACACCACACGGGCGCAGCGGTGTCCGGCTCGACGTCGAGGTCGACCACGCCGCGGGGGCACGTGCGGTTGCCGTCGCGAGCTTCGCCCGGGCCGCGGTGTCGTGGCCGGGGATCGGCGCGGGTCTGCGACTGGGCCTGACGGGTACTCAGGCTCTGCCCTGGGCGGCAGGTCATCCGGCGGCTCGCCTGATCGGTCCGCGCACCACGCTGGCCAAGGACATCACCGGCCCGGTGGTGGACCTGCTGATCGGCCGGCCGCTCGCTGCCTCGCCGGGACCGATTCCGTACCTGGCGCTGACCGAACGCTTCGCGCTGCCACCGGTGGACCCGGCGGTCATCTCGCCCACCGGTTTCCAAGTCCTGGTCTGCGGCGGCGACGGCACACTGCGGATCACCGACGATGATCGCGGCGCCGGCCCCCGTTTCACCATTGATGACGAAGGGGGAACCCCGGTGGCTGCGGGCGATCCGCGCGGGGGACTGTCCGAGAACGACCTCCTGGCGCTGCGGGGGATGCGCAGCGTGCACGTCGAGGGCGAGCACGAAGCGGGGCTCGGGCAGATCTTGACGCAGCTGGCATGTGCGGGCGTTCCCACCCGAGCCCGGCGTGTACCGGTCCGGCTCGCCGCGGCCCTCGGGCCGGATCTGACGCAGCGTCTGAGGGCGGGGTGTGGCGACGCCGCAGATCCGCTGGCACGGGAGTCCTGGTCGGTGTCCACCCGTCGACTCGCGCTCGCGCGGTTTGCCCCGTCGCCGTACTGGGCCGCGGCCGCGGGCAGTGCCGGCCTGCGGGTCCGGGAACGACCGACCGTGAGCGTGCTGCTGGCGAGTAGGCGAGCCGACTTCCTGTCGTTCGCGTTGGCGCAGATCGCCCGCCAGGACTGGCCGGGGGTGCAGACCGTCCTGGTCCTGCACGGCGTCGATGCCGCCTCATCTGCGGTGCGCTCGGCGATCGGGGCCTTTCCGCGCCCGCTCACCGTGGTCGAGGCCGGCGCCGACGTGCTTTTCGGTGCGGCTTTGCAGGCGGGGCTGGATCGTTGCGAGGGCGAACTCGTCACCAAGATGGACGACGACGACTGGTACGGCCCGCACCATCTAAGAGATCTCGTACTCGCGCGGGAGTACTCGGGAGCCACCTGCGTCGGCCTCGCCGACCATCGCCTGTACCTGCACGATGCCGATGTCACCGTGCATTCCGCCCGTCGGGGCACCGAGAGCTACGTTCGCTGGCTGGCCGGCCCCGCCATGCTGCTGGCGAGCGCGGAGCTGCGCGCGCTCGGCGGGTGGCGCGCGGTGCCACGGGCCGTCGACTGGCACCTCATCGCAGACCTGCGCGCCGCCGGTGGGTCCATGTACGCGATCCACGACCTCGGTTTTCTGTACTACCGCGGCCACGACCACACCTGGAGCGCGGCGACCGGCGAGCAGCACTGGCTCGAAGGCGACCTCGCGCAATGGCCGGGTTGTCAACCGCCGCCGCAACTCGATCCGTTACCTCATCCACGGGTGGGGTAACGGCAGCAGCTGGGGGGGTGGCGTGAACCCGGCTACCCGCGCCGTCTCGGTGTCCAGCCAGCGACCGTCCCCGCCGGGTGGCTCCCAGGTGTGGTCCCGGCCGCGGTAGTAGGTGAAGCCGAGGTCGTGAATGCCGTAGATGGCCCCGCCCTCGCGCAGGACCGCAGCGATCAGGTGCGCGTCCTCACCGACCCGCACGGCGGGCCAGGCGCCGAGGGCGCGCAGGTCAGCGGCGGCGATGAGCATGGTGCCGCCGTGCACCCAGTCGGTGTCGGCCTCGGTGCTCACCCTGGTCCAACGGATCGTCAGATCGGGCTCGGCGAGGTAGAGGTGATACCCGCCGGATCCGATCAGAACCGCTCCGCTGTGCTCGTGGGCCTGGACCAGGTCGGTGAGGTGGTGGGGCCCGTACCAATCGTCGTCGTCCATCTTGGTGATGAGTTCGCCGCTGCAGCGCGCGAGGCCGGCGTTGAGGGCGTGGCCGAAGACGACGTCGGCGCCCACCTCGACGACCACGGGGTCGACGGTGGACTCGGCCAGGGCGGCAAGGACCTGGGGGTCTGCGCGGTCAATGCCGTGCAGCACCACGACGACCTGGCGGCTGGGCCAGTCCTGGCGGGCGATCTGCGCCAGCGCGAACGCCAGCAGGGCGGCCCGGCGGGTGCACAGCAGGATGCTCACCGTCGGGGCCGCCTGCGCAGGCCACCCCATGCGCCCCGCCTGCGTCCGCCAGTAGGCGGCCGGGGCGAAGCGGGCGAGGGCGAGCCGGCGGATGTCGATTGAGGCGGACTCTCGTGCGGTGCTCTCCGCCAGCCGCGCGAGGTCCAGGGTGCTCAGTCGCTCGCCGAGATCGGCGCCGAGCGCGCCGATCGCGTCGGGGGTGAGCTGCGGGGCGCTGACCGGCACGCCCGCGCAGCACAGCTGGGAGAGCAACCGGAGCAGGGCGCCGTCCGGTGCGCCGTCGCCATCGCCGACACGGACCGCGCGGAGCCTGCGCGCCGCGTCAAGATGATTCTCCGTCAGACCGATGTGCGGGTCGAACGCGATGACCTCGCCGGTATCGAAGCGGAGCCGGGGAACGCCGGCGGCGGTGGTGAGTTCGCCGAGCGCCGGTCCAGCCTCGACAAACCCCCGCGGGGAACACACGGCGGTGTCCACCGGGGGGACGAGCGCACTGGTGGCGATGCGCAGGACGCCCGCCACCGCGCCGCCGGGTTCGGCGCCCACGAGCACGTCAAAGGATGGCGGGTCCGCGCTCGCCTCGTCGTCATCGGCGGCCAGGTCCCCGCCGCACCAGGACAGCGCGGTCGGGCAGGTCAACCCCACCCGCAGTCCGGCGGTGTGGTGCGCCCGGGTGGTGGCGCCCACCCGCAGGGCAGAACGCACGAGCGCGAGCACCGCCACGGGCTTCGCAAGGGTGAGCAGCATCGTCAGGGTGCCCGCGCTGGTGCGCCCGCTGCGTGTCTTCGTGACCGGGTGTCGACCGACTGCGGTCGGCACCCGCAGCAGGGCGGGCCGAGTTGTGGCGGTGATCTCGATACGCACCCGCCTGGAACGGCCGGCCCGGGCGAGCCAGGGCAAGGCGCGGCGCAACTCGGCCATCGATGCGGCCAGTACGACGACCTCGTCCCAGCGCCGCTCGCCATGCTCCGGGCCGAGCCCGCTCAGCGCGAGGATGGTCCAGCTCGCGTCGTAGGCCGCGGCATCCACGTCGCCGACCCGGACCAGCAATTGCGCCTCGGCAGCCATCGACAAACCCTAGCGGCCATGGACGAACCTGACGTTGGGTCTGAAAGCGGACTGTGAACTCGATGGGAGCCCGCGAACTCTCCGCAAATCCGGGTTCATGGGCGGGTCACCGATTAGGCTCAGTCGGTCGCCCGAATCCGGTGGGCGCCCAAGGGGGAGGGCCCGCAATGAAGTCCCGAATCGTTGGTTGTGCCACTGCTGTGGCGCTCGCGGTCGGGGGCAGCCTCTCCCTCGGCGCCGGCCCAGGCGCGAACGCGCAGATCCTCTCGTCGGCCGCTGCCACGGTGGATTCCACCGCTTCGGCGTACTCGCTGGTCTGGCGGGACGAGTTCAACGGCTCGTCGCTGTCGAAGAAGTGGTCCGTGCTGCCGACCGGTCCCTTCGCGGGGCGCACCTGTGCCCTCGCGTCGAAGAAGGTGTCCACGGTGAAGAACGGGTTCGCGCTGATCTCTGTCATCGAGGACACCTCGAGGCCCGCCACGGCCCAGTGCCCGCACCATTACCTGAACGCTCAGATCGGCACCCACGAGTCCAAGAGTTTTCTCTACGGCAAGTTCTCGGCCCGGCTCAAGACCCAAAAGGCGATCGGCATGCACTCCGCCTTCTGGTCGCTGCCGGGCGGGGAGGTTCCGCCGGGGGTGTCACCGAACGATCTGCCCGGATCCCAGGGCGTCGAGATCGACGTCACCGAGTACTTCGGCGACACCTTCGGTACCCGCAAGGGAAGCCTTTACAGCTACATCTACTGGCCGCGTAAGCGCGCCGACGGCACTGTGGAGCAGGTGAAGACCGGCGGGCGGCAGAGCAAGGCACCGGCGATCCTGAACAACAAGCTCCCCTCGGACGGCTTTCACGTCTACACCGTCGAATGGACGCCGACGCAGTACATCTTCAGCATCGACGGCCAGGAGACCTCCCGGGTCAGGGTCGGCGTCTCCAAGCGGCCGCAGTACCTGCTGCTGAGCATGCTCACCTCCGACTACGAGGTCCCCGACATCAATCGGAGCAAGTTGCCGGCGACTATGAAGGTCGACTGGGTGCGGGTCTACCAGAAGCGGTGATCTCCCTCGGTAGGCTCACCGTGAAACCCAAGCTCGGGAGGGGTCTGCGGTGCGCGGAAAGGTGATCGTGCTCGCGGTGGCCGCGGCGTTGCTGGTCGGCGGCGGGATTTTTCTCACCGGGGGCGAAGACGGCCCGTCGGTCGGCGCCGGGAGCGGTGAGCTCGTGCTACGGCCCCCGGTGGGGCAGACCAAGGACGGCCGGGCGGCCATGGTCCCCGCCGTGGCCTCCTTCACCCCGGCCCGCATGGGCGCGCAGGTGCGGATTCAGCGGCAGGTGGGTTCGGGCTGGGAAACCGTCACCCGAGGCCCGCAGGACGCCGAGGGTCGCTTCGCGTTCCTGCTGCCCGCCGACGACACGGCGACCTACCGCGCGCGGACCGAGACTGCGGGCAAGGACGTCGTGAGTGCTGCGGTCTCCGGTACGCCCTGGATGCTCACGTGGAGCGACGAGTTCGACGGCGACGCGCTCCGCGAGCATTGGTCGGTGTTGCCGACCGGTGCCTTCGCGGGCCGGCCGTGCGCGGTCGCGACCGAGGACACCGCGGTGGTCTCCGGTGGCATTGTCAAGATTCTCGCGACGTACAACCGGGAGATCTCCCCGCTGCGCACGCAAGAGTGCCCGCAGGGCCATTTCCGCAATGCCCAGTTCGGGACCCACGCCTCGCGACTGTTCACCTACGGCGTCTTTGCCGCGCGGCTGCGGACCCAGGCGACCGAGGGCATGCATTCGGCGTTCTGGCTCTTCCCGCACGGTGACCCGCCAGCGGACATTCCCGCCGACGATCTGCCCAGCCACAAGGGGGTGGAGGTCGACATCGTGGAGTACTTCGGCGACGCCTTCGGCAAGGCCGTCGACGAGGGCAAGACCTACAGCTATGTGTACTGGCCGCGCCAGGAGGCCGACGGCACCATCACCAACGTCAAGGACGGCGGCGCGCAGGACATCGAGCCCATCATCGGTGCGGGGAACCTGCCCTCCGACGCCTTCCACGTGTACTCCGTCGAATGGACGCCGACGGAGTACATCTTCCGTACCAACGGGGTCGAGACCGCCCGGATCACCAACGGGGTCTCGCGGCGGCCGCTGATGATCCTGCTCAGCATGCTCAGCTCTGGCTGGGAGACGCCGAGGCTGACCGAGAACAGCCTGCCGGCTTCGATGGACGTGGACTGGGTGCGGGTGTACCAGCGGGAACCGGGGGCGGCGGCCGCGGGCTGAGGTGACCTGGGATCAGCAGGTCCCCCGGTACTGGCTACGCTCGGGCCGGGTCAGCCCGGCCCCTGATGCGCCACCGTGGCGCCGCGACATCGAGAGGTGACTTCGTGGCCTCCAGGCGCAGCGGGCGCACGCGCAGGTTACTCCGCGACCTCGCGAGGTCCCAGGCCAGACCGGCTGGGTTGCGCCGCGCGCTGCGTCGATGGCGCGCCGGCGCCCTGATCGACGGCGACCCGAGCGCGAAGGCGAAGGCGAAGGCCAGGGCGAAGGCGAAGGCCAGGGCGAAGGCCAGGGCGAAGGCCAAGGCCAAGGCCAAGGCCAAGGCCAAGCCAAGGGCGGCGCGCGCGGCGTCGACTCCAACGCAGATCGCGGGGAGGGTCGAGCTTGCGCAGCAACAGCACCGGCCGCCCGCTGCCCCTGGTGCGCTGCGCCCCGTGGTGGTAACGCTGCCGTGGTTCACCGTGGGTGGTGCGGATCGGGTCGTGGAGGCGCTGCTGCGACACTGGCAGCAGCAGGGACGTCACGTCGTTGCCGTCGCGACGCTGCGAACCGGGCCTGGCATGGTGGACCGTTTCGACGAACTCCGCGCCCTCACCGCATGCGCGTACCAGCTCCCAGGCTTACTCCCCAGATCTACGTGGCGCGGTTTCCTGGCCGATCTGATCGAGTCCCTGCATGATCCGGTGCTCGTCAACATCGGAAGCCCGTGGCTGTACGGAGCGCTGCCCGAGATCCGCGCCCGGGTCCCGCACCTGCGCGTGCTGGATCAGCAGTTCAACGACATCGGCCACTTCGCGGCCAACCAGGGCGCCAAGGACTGTATCGATGTAACGGCGGCGGCCTATCCCGAGCTTGCGAACAAGCTTCGCGCGGACGGCCGGTCAGCCGATTCGGTGGCGATGGTCGCGGTGGGTATCCCACCTCTGCGCATGCCCGTCGAGCAGGACATCACCGGACTGCGACGGTCGTTAGGGATCGCCGACGAGCACCGGGTCGTCTCCTTCGTGGGCCGGTTCTCCACCGAGAAACGGCCGGAATGGGCGTTGGCGCTCGCGGCGGATCTTGCCTCCGATCCCGCCGTGCGGGTGGTTCTGGTGGGCGATGGCCCCCTCGCGTCCGATCTCGCGCCCGGCATTGCCGCCGTCCCCGGGTGTGTGTGGCGTCGTTCGCTGGACCGCATCGAGCCGCTGATGGCCATGTCGGACCTCATGATCATCCCGAGCGTGACGGAGGGCATCCCGCTGGTCGCGATGGAGGCACTTCAGATGGGTGTGTCGATTGTGGCGACCAGGGTGGGTGGGCTCCCGTGGCTGGAGAGCGAAGCGCTCGTCCAGCTCTGCGACCCGGACGACTATCCGGGATTCCTCGCGGCCGCTACCCGCGCCCTGCGTGCGTCCGGACCGGCACGAGTGACCCGGCCAGACGCGTTCGCCCGCCAGGACATGCTCGAGCACTACGACCGGCTGCTGGGCGATCCCGAGGTGGACCTCTAGTGCCGCGGTGTTCGGTGATCATCCCGGCCTACAACGCCGAGGCCCACGTAGCGGCGGCGATCCGCTCGGTGCTTTCCCAGACCTACCAGGACTTCGAGATCGTGGTGGTCGATGACGGCTCCACCGACAACACCTCGTCCGCCCTGGCCGATTTCGGGGACGCGATCGTGCACGTCACGCAGCCGAACAGCGGTGCGGCGGCGGCTCGGAACACTGCTCTGCGCCATGCGTCGGGGGAGTTGATCGCGCTGCTGGACGCGGACGATCTCTGGCTCCCGCGGCGGTTGGAACGCATGGTCGCCTACCTGGACGAGAACCCGCACGTCGGATTCGCCACCAGCGATGCCTATTTGCGGCACGAGGACATGCCCTCGACCCAGACGTACTATCGCGAGGTCGTCTACTGCAGGCGCTTGCCTGCGAACCAGAGCTATTCCATCGTCCAGTACAACTTCGTCTTCACGATGGCCGTTATCCGGCGGCGCCTGCTGGCCGAGCATGGCGACTTCGACACCGGGCTGCAGGTGGCGGAGGACTGGGACCTGTGGATCCGTTTCATCCTCGCCGGAGAACAACTCGGGCTGGTACATGAGCCGCTGGCCTATTACCGGATCCGCAGCAGCGGCTTGACGATTTCCGATCGCAGCCCGTGGGATCGCGATATTCGCGAAGTGCGCCGACGGGGCCTGGCGCACGAGGCCATCAATCGCACCCCGGGTTCGGCTCGGGATCTCCTGCTTCCGGCTGCGCGGGCCGCGCTGGCGGCGCGGCGCCGGAACGAAGCGGCGGTGCTGTTCCGAGGCGTGGCGCGGGACCCCAAGCTGTCGGCCGCGGACCGGCTTCGGGCCAGGTCGGCGGCGCTGTTCCCGTTCCTGGCCCGGGTGCTGTGGCCTGAGTTGGTTCTCAAGGTCCGGCCGGACGGGGCGATCCTGGGCCCGCGGCGACGTGTCCACCGGCCCTCGCCAAATGCCGTCGACGGTCGACTCGAGCGCGTGTACGTCGGCGAGGAGACCGTCCACCTGTCCGGGTGGGCGACGGACAGCGCACACCGCAAGCCGGCGCAGTGCGTGGCCATCTTCGACGGCGACACGCTGATCGGTGTCGGCCACGTCGACCAGCCGCGCCCCAAGATTGCCCGGCGCTTCGGCAATCCACGCCTGGCCGACTGCGGATTCCGGGTGGTGGTCCCCACCGCGTCGGTAACGGAGCCGACAACCCTGCGCGTACTGGCCCTGTGCGATCGGAACGTGGGTGCCCTCGCCCGGGCCAAGCGAAGGTGACCGTCAGGATTCGCGTGGGTCACCAGTCAGGTGGCCAGGCACAGCTGGGCCATCGACTCGGCGGTCGGTGCACAGGAAAGCCCGAGGGCGGCCAGTCGGCTCGGATCACCGATCACCGTGTCCGCGCCCGGCAGGGCGAGCAGGTCCGGCTGCGGTTCAAGTGCCACCTCGACGCCCAGGTGTGCGGCCATTGCCAGCAGGATCGAGTGCACGCTGATGCCGATGCCGGAGCAGATGTTGTAGGTGCCCTCGTGCGTGCCCCCGATGAGCCGCGCCAGGGACTGCGCGACGAAATCCAGCGGGACGAAGTCGCGGATCACGTCGAGCCGCCCGCAGCGGATGAGGCGACGTCGGTGCTCGCCCTGTAGGAGTTGGGCCCGGAGGTTGCCCAGTGCCGTCGTCGCCGGCTGATCAGCACTGACCACATTGAAGGGGCGGGCGATTGTCAAGGAGAAGTCACCCGGGCCGGCCAGCGATTCGGCCAGCGTGCTCGCGGCGACCTTCGCGCCGCCGTACTCGGACACCGGGCGCAGCGCAGCGGCCTCGGTGAGCGGGATCCCGGCGTTGTCTCCGTACTCGGCGGCGGAGCCGACGACGAGCAGGTGCGGCCGGGTACCAAGAGCGGCCGCCGCCTGCGCTACCGCGATGGTGGTGAGCACGTTCGCGCGATAGAGCTCGTGGCGATCAGCCGCGGGGCCACCGGCGAGATGGGCGATCGCGTCGGGTGCCAGGCGATCGATGAGGTCGTGGGCGCAGCGCGGCACCGACAGGTCGGCGACGTGATGGCGCGATGCCGACGAGGCCCGCCTGCCGCTGGTGTGGGTCTCATGTCCGTGCGTTGCCAGCACGGGCACCAGTGCCCGCCCGATCACGCCGTCGGCACCGGTGACGAGGACGCGCATCGTCATCAATCCCGAACGTAGGGGAGAAAGACCGACGGGTCAGCGGTGAATCGCTCCGTCGCGGCGGCGAGGTCGTCGAGGCGGCCAAGATCCAACCAGTAGGCGTCGCTGGGGATGACGCGCACGCCCCGGCCCGCTGCCGTCAGGTTCCGCATCAGATCCGGCATGTCCAGGCGCAGGCCGGCCGGCACGAACTCCTCGATGACCGCCGCGGAAACCACATTGATGCCCATGCTGACCTCGTAGGAGAGTGACGGCTTTTCGATGTAGGCCGAGAGCAGACCGCCGGAGTCGCTTTCCACTACGCCGAACTCGACAGACACCTCGCGCCGGTTGGCAAAGATCGTGGCGCCGTGGGCCGGGTCGTGAGCGCGATAGGCCGCACCGAAGTCCGCGTTGGTCAGGATGTCCCCGTTGAGGACGAGGATCCGGTCCTCCTGCAGATCCGTGATCAGGGATAGGCAACCCGCCGTACCCAGCGGTTCATTCTCCTGCACATAATCAATGGCGATGTCCCATTGCGAGCCGTCGCCGCAGAAGGCCTGTACCAGCGCTGCCAGGTGGCCGACCGAGATGGTGATCCGCTCGAATCCCTGCCCCGCCAGCTGCTTGGCCAGAATCTCAATGATCGAGAACTCGCCCACCGGGACCAGGGGTTTCGGGATCACCACGGTCAGCGGCCGTAGCCGGTTCCCAAGCCCGCCGGCAAGGACAATCGCGCGCATCGCCTAGATCACGTAGGCCGCGAGGTCGGATGGCCGAGAACCCTGCAGGTGATCTCGCAGCCGCGCCAGCCCGTCGGTGAGGGAGACCGTCGGAGTGAACCCGAACGCCTCGGCGGCCTTTGCGTAGTCGGCGAGCAGTTCGTCCACCTCGCTCTTGGCGGGTCGCACGCGCTGGTCCTCAATCCGGATCGGCTTGCGGGTACCGGTCACCTCGAAGATCAGCTCGACCATCTCGCCAACGCTGTAGGCCACGCCCGTTCCGAGGTTGAACGCCTCCCCCTCCACCCCCTGGGCCTGCGCGGCACCGAGGAATCCGGCCACCGTGTCGCTGACGTAGGTCATGTCCCGCCGGGGTGCGAGCGAGCCCACGCGGACCTCGTCGGCGAACAAGGCCTGCGCCATGACGGTCGGCAACACCGCCCGCCTCGACTGCCGCGGGCCGAACGTGTTGAACGGACGCACCGTCACCACGGGCAGGTCGAACGAGCGGTGGTAGCTGGTCGCCAGTTGATCGGCGGCGATCTTCGTGGCGGAGTACGGCGACTGCCCGACGGCCGGGTGCAACTCGTCGATCGGGGTGTACTGGGCGCTGCCGTAGGTCTCCGAGGTGGAGGTGTGGATCAGCCGCCGCGTTCCCTCGTGACGCACGGCCTCCAGCACGGCCAGCGTGCCGGACATGTTGACCCGGACGTAGTGGCCGGGGGCCACATAGGAATACGGGATGCCGATCAGGGCCGCGAGGTGGAAAACGGTGTCGCACCCGGCCACCGCACGTCGGGTGAACTCGGCATCCGACACGTCACCGAGGCGGACCTCGAGGTGGGGATGCTCGACGCCCTCGAGGTGACCGCGATGGGCGTGGGAGTTGTACAGGTCCAGGACGCGCACGTGGGCGCCGCGGGCGAGGAGCGCCTCGACGAGGTGCGAGCCGATGAAGCCGGCTCCGCCCGTGACCAGGACGCGTCGACCTTCCCAGAAGCCAGTCATGTGACATCCGACCTTAGTGGTAGGTCAGCGATTGATGGCCAGGCCGGCGCCCCGACGGGGATTGGGCACCCGCCGCGTCGCTGCCCGAGTCGCTGTGGGGACCGACTGCGAGGGCGGCCACATCCGGTCGAAGAGCCGATTCAGGCCGTTGCGTGACGGTGTCTCGCACCAGCGCCACAGCGCCCACGAGGCCAGTCCGGTGACCGCCAAGGCGCTGATCGCGTACAACCACAACACCTCACGGACGGCCGGCACCTCGTGCACGAGCAGAGCTCCGACGGCGAAGACGCTCCAATGCACCATGTACAGCGAGTACGACACACCCCCGGCCGCCTGGGCCGCCGGGTTGGCGAAGAATCGAAAACCGCGTCCCCGGCCAAGGCTCAGCGAGTAGACCCAGAGCGCCAACAGCACCCCCAGGGCGTCGGTGAGGCCGGTGTAGCAGGCGAACACGATCAGCGCAGGGGCGAGTACCTGCATGCTCACGAGGAGCCGGCCGCCTTGTCTGCTCCGCGGCTCGCCCGCGAGGCGCAGGCAGACCCCGCAGATGAACAGCGCGGTGAGTCGCGCCAGCCAGGAGTAGGGGAAGGACCCCGGCAGCGCCCATGACCCGTAGGCAAGCACAAGCGCGGGGAGCAGCCACAGGGCGTGGATCTGAGGTCGCCTTCGTCCCACGGCGAGAAACAGCGCAAGCAACGGCAGAAACATTAGGTACGCCCATAACTCCGCGCTCAGCGACCACGACGGCTGGTTCCACGCATACTCAACGTCCCCCTTGCCGACCTGATCGATCATGAACGCGCTCTGCAGCCAACCCGTGATCGAGTACCAGCCGGCGGTAGGGGCTCCCCAGTTCCCGTAGTGGTGGACGTGGACCGACACGATGATCAGCGCGACCCCTGCGCTCACGAGGTTGACGGGCCACAGTCGGGCGAAGCGTCGCCACAGGAACGAGGCTGACGCCCGCGCAGTCAACGTCGAGGAGCACCCGTAGTTGTGCCAGATGATGAAGCCCGACAGCACAAAGAACAACGGCACACCGGCGTCCCCGTGGGAGAGGATCGGACGCATCAGATGCATCCCGGGCAGCGCTTCGTACAAGGTGGTCTGGAAGTGGTAGAGAACGACCCACGCGGCTCCGACGATGCGCAGGCCGGTGAGAGCCGGTAGGTCGACGGCCCGTTTCGGGCATGCCGGTACCGCAATTTGTCGTGCCATCACGGGCCCCCCGACGCGTGTCCGCTCCTGATATGCCCGAATCGTCCGTTTGATACGGTGACGCGAGGATTAGGTTCTCATTCTACCCACGACATGGGCATCTAATCCATCGATCGTGAATTTCTGCCAGGGAGCGAAGCCATGCAGGTAACGACATGTCTGTATTGTGCGGATTCACGGTTAGCGCACGTCACCTACCGGGGTGATGGCAGCGGTGTTCAACGGTGTGCGCGCTGCGGACTCATGATGGTCTGCAACCTTAGCGACGATACCGAAGCGCTGTACGGAGCCGAGTATTTCGAAAAACAGGAAGAAACGAAATACGGTTATACGACGTACCTCTCCTCGCCGGTTGCCAGCCTGGTAGGTAAGTTCGCCTTCGCCGCGTTATTTGCGAAGGCACCGGGTCGCCACCTCGATCTCGGCTGTGCCGACGGTTCCCTCATGGAGATCTTCGCCGCCGCGGGATTCACCACTCGCGGTCTGGAGATCTCCAAGCACGCGGTGGGCATCGCGCAGTCGAAAGGCCTCGACGTCGACGTCTCGCGCCTTCATGGGTTTCCGGCGGGTCAGCCCACGTCCGACCTCATCACCGTCTTCGATGTGCTGGAGCACGTGGACCAGCCCGGAGCGACCTTGCGCGCTATTACCGAGAATCTGCACGACGAGGGCTACTGCGCGTTCTCGACGCTGTCGGTCCGGTCGGCAGACGGATCGGATTACTGGTTCAACAATTGCCTCGAGCATTACGTCTATTATGACCGGGACAGCTTGACTTTCGTGCTCACCGAGGCGTTCGGCGCGGGCAATTTTGATTTCATTGAAGTGGAAATCGCAGGAATCGCCGAGTTCTGGGGATGCGCCCGTAAATCCGGGCTCTCCTGGGAGCGCGATCTCCTTGGCTTGATGTCGAATGCTGATTTTCGGACTTCTGATTCGAGTAACGGATACCTGTTGAGTCTGTTTTACAACCAGCTGGCCCGATTTGATAAGAGTGCCGAGATCGTCGAGTGTTTCGCGACGACTTGGCCGACTGCAACGTTGGTCCAGGCGCAGTTTTATCTGAATTACGTTCAAGGGAAGTACGAACGCGCCGTGACTGATGCCCGCGCCAACGCGCATGTGGTGCCAATCTCCCAAGGGGTGTTCTGGCAGGCGTTCGCTCATGCCGAGAGAGAGTTCGCGGGAGCTCGCCAGCAGGCCTTCATCACCGAGTACGACGGGGAGATCGAGAAGTTGCGCGAGACCCTGAGCAAGACCAAGCGACGCGTGCGCGCGCTCAAGGAGGAGCGCGGCGGCGGCGCCCCCCCCCCGCCGCGCCCCCGCGCCGCGGCCCCCCCCCCCC
>JBQTII010000037.1:0-19647 GCA_052388275.1 Sporichthyaceae bacterium
GAACGCGGTCTGGCACATGCTCACCAACGGCGAGTTCTACGCCGATCCCGGCGGCGATTTCTACACCCGCCGCGACCCCGACCTGGCCAAACGCCGCGCCCTGCAACAACTCCGCCAGCTCGGCTACAAGGTCACCCTGCAACCATCCCCTGACGCGAAGACCGGGTGAATCTTCGCGTCAGGGGCCCATCGGTCCAGCTGGTGTTCCTCGCTGCGCTGGTTGTGGCAGATCCAGGATTCGAACCTGGGAAGCTTTCGCGACGGATTTACAGTCCGCTCCCATTGGCCGCTCGGGCAATCTGCCTCAGCCGCGGTGGGCTCCTGTGACGGGCCACTGCGGCGGTTGGAAGAATAACCCAACCCCCCGGCATGAAAGGACCCGCACCGTGGCCGCCGACTCCTCGTTCGACGTCGTGAGCAAGGTCGACCGCCAGGAGGTCGACAACGCGCTGAACCAGACCGAGCGCGAGCTCGCCAACCGCTTCGACTTCAAGAACACCGGCGCGAAGATCGGCTGGTCCGGTGAACGGATCGAGATGCAGGCCGAGTCCGAGGACCGGGTCAAGGCGATCCTGGACGTCTTCAAGGAGAAGCTGATCAAGCGGCAGATCTCTTTGAAGGTCCTCGACGCCGCCGATCCGCAGCTGTCCGGCAAGGAGTACAAGATCTTCGCGAACATCACCGAGGGGATCTCCCAGGACAACGCGAAGAAGGTCTCCAAGATCATCCGCGACGAGGGCCCCAAGGGCGTCCAGGCGCAGATTCAGGGTGATCAGCTCCGGGTCTCGAGCAAGAAGCGCGACGACCTGCAGACCGTCATCGCCCTGCTGAAGGCGAAGGACTTCGACTTTGCGATCCAGTTCGACAACTACCGCTAATTCTCGGCGCGGTAGACCCGGACCTTGCCGTGCTTGCTGATCGTGTACCCGGGGGCAGGCTCTCCGACCTCGCCGTCGCGGGCCAGCGGCAGTGGCACACCCGCGGCGGTCACGCTCAGGCGTGAAACCGTCCGTGCGGTGAACACCGGCGTGTTCGCCAACCTGCCG
Source organism: Sporichthyaceae bacterium (assembly GCA_052388275.1). GTDB lineage: Bacteria > Actinomycetota > Actinomycetes > Sporichthyales > Sporichthyaceae > JBQTII01. The sequence goes on from JBQTII010000037.1 coordinate 1,047, forward strand.
GTGAGGACGGCGAGGACCAGGCGGGTGCGCGAGAGCGGCCGCGTCGCATCCACCCCTCGCACGTCCAGCAGGCCGTCATCGAGGCAGTCCCGCCAGGACGGGGCGAAGCCGGGCGGCGCGTAGCGGCAATTACCCACGAACAGCAGCCACAGCCGGTGGTGCTCACCGTCAATGAATACCTCGACGGGCTCCGAGCGGTGCAGGATCCGCGCAAGTGCGACCACCATCGCCGGCCACTTGCCCAGGCGCTCCTCCAGCTGTTCGCGGGCGGTGACGATCTGCGCGTACGCCCCGAGGCTGGCGTTGTTGGCGAAGACGACGGGAGACCGGCCCGGCGCCGCGTCGTCGGAATGCACCGCCACCGTGGCCACGTCGACCCAGCACGCGCTACCCGCCGCAGCGGCAGCGAGGGCGTCGTCGATACTGCCAAGACCCAGATCCCGGGCGAAGTGGTTGAGCGTGCCGCCGGGGATGACCAGCAGCGGCAGGTCTGCAGCAAGGGCGACGGCGATGGCAGCGTTGACCGAGCCGTCCCCACCCGCAACTCCGAGCACAGAGGCCGCATCGGCCGCCTGGTCGAGCAGAACGGACAGATCCTCGCCCTCCCCGCGCACGTGCACGCTCGCCGCGGGAAAGGCCGCGGTCACGGCCTCGGTAACCGCCGCGGCCGCGTCGTCCCCGGCACCGGCGTTGGCGACCACCACCAGCCCGGTGCCGTCCCCGAGGTCGGGAACCTCGGCGGCCGGTGGGCGCTCTGCCGGCTCAACCGACGGGCGCACCGGCCACGCCCGCGTCAGGGCCCAGTTCGCGGCCGCGCCCACCGCAAGACCGGCCAGAACGTCGCTCGGGTGGTGCGCGCCGTTGTGCACACGAGAGACCCCGACCCCGGCCGCCAGGATCCCGACCGGCACCGCGGCGGCGCGGCTCTCCAGCGCCACGCCAGTGGCGAACGCGGCCGCCGAGGCCGTATGCCCGGAGGGAAAGGAATAGGTCACCGGCTGGCGCAGCAGCCGGCGAGCGAGCGGAGTCTGTGTCAGGCCGGGGCGCGTTCGACGAAACAGATACTTCGCCGGTCCGTTCGCGGTCGCGCTGGCAAGCACCAAGGCGCCGAGCCCCCGCAGCGCGGCCCTACGCAGTCCTGGGCGACGGCTCGCCCACAGCGCGGTGCCGATCCCGGCCCAGAGCACTCCGTGATCCGCGGCTCGGGACAGCGCCGGCAGCACAGTGTCCGCGCGCGCAGTGCTGTGGCGGTGCAGAGCTGCGATGAGCTCCTCATCGACGCGCCGCAAACCCCGCACCGGCCCAGCAAAGCGGATCAACCTGGGAGCGGCTCCGGGTTCCCCCGCGGCACCTCCGGGTTCCCCCGCGGCGCCGTCGCGGTCCCCCGCTCATTCATGACCGGCGGCCCACTCAACTCGGACAACAAATCACCCCGGGCCGTGGTCGCTGGCTTATTCATGAGCGAGGAAACCGACCCGAGACAAGGACCGCGACTCAGGACCCGCCCCTTTGCAGGACTCCGTTCACGGTCAGCGCGTAGGGCGCGTAGGCGGACAGCACCTCTTGACTGTCGTCGTGGCTGACCACGGCGATGACGGTCTCGAATCCGTCGAAGGCATTGAGCGCCTTGGCCGCCAAGGTGAGGTTGAAGGCGGAATCGAACGTCTTCACCAGCACCCGCTTGCCGCCGGGGTCCAGACCGACCAGCCGCAGCTTCCAGTTCTCGACCGCGACCTCCTCGTCGTTACTGGGGACGGCGGCGGCGCCCGCGAATACCAGGCTGCGCAGATCCTGCCCGGCGAGGTCCTTGTCGCCCTTGCGAAGCACCACGTAGTCCGCCCCGTTGGGGGCCGCCCCCTGGCGCAGGTAGGCCTCGTCCACGCGGTAATTGATCTCGGCGCGCAGGCTATCCGTGGTGATGGCAGACCGCTTGACCCCGACCACGTTGGTGTCCGGGTCGCTGGCGATGTTGTCGAGCAGGTTCGTCAGCTGGAAGTCGTGGACCAGGTCGAGCACCTTGGTGCCGGGGGCGACCTTGTCCAGCGCGGCCTGGACGCTGGGCAGGCCCTGCAGGGAGCCGTCGCGGTGCAGCGCGGAGATCAGGTCGGCGCCGTAGCGGTCGAAGAGGTAGAGCAGGAAGGACCAGGCGTTTCCGTAGTCGGCGAGCACGTCCGAGCCGCCGCCCTGGTCCTCCCAGGCCGTCAGCGAGTTCTCCGGACCACCGCAGGGGTTCGGGTTCGGGTTGGACGGGCCCTTGGTCTCGCCATAGCCCTGGAAGCAGTAGATGTGGCCCTCGCCCCGGGTCTGCTTGATCGAGCGCCGGGGGTCGGCGTAGCCGACGAAGAACGGCGCCATGTCCGACAGGCCCTCGTTGATCCAGATGGTCTCGGTGGGGTCGGTGTAGCTCATCAGCAGGTGCTGGTACTCGTGGGCGAAGACGCTCTCGTACAGCTGGGGGCGCGCCGGCCGGGATTGGCAGATGTCCTCGCTCGGCTCGTTCTTCGGGTTCTTGCCCGTGCGGTGCAGCCAGTCGAAGGCGTCAATCGTCATCACGTTGCGGTCGGTGATCACGTTGAAGATCGGGGCGAAGAACCCCGCGATGTAGGTGCGGTTGTTGACGAAGTCGTAGAAGTTCGGGTCGCGCACGTTGTCGATCAGCGCGACGGTGGAGTCCCCGCTGCCCCGAAAGTCGAGGCCCAGCGGGCCGAGTTGGCCGATGGAGCCGGTGCCGTTGCGCGAGGGCGCGACGGAGAAGAATTTCGTCTCCTTCGGCAGTTGCTTCTCCTGGAACTCATCGGCCAGGAACTGCGCCTGCGCCGGGGTCACCACGGTGGGGTCGGTCACGGTGGCGCGGCAGTCCCCTTCCGGGAACGCGGTACCCGAGGAGATTGCGTCGGACCCGCTGGCGACCCACACCTCGATGTTGTCGCGCTTGCCGGAAAGCGTGTACTCCTTCAGGAAGATGCCGACCGCGGGCACCGCGCTCGGGGTGTTTCCGCTGGCGTCCAGCGCCGGCCACATCCGCTTGGTCCCGACCGCCGGGGTCTCGGCGGGCACCAGGCCGGGCAGCGCCGCCGTCAGGCCCTTACCCCGGCTCGCGAGCAGCTGCGCCGCCTCATCGGCGTTCACCGCGCTGCGGCCGAACATCGCAGCGAGTTCGGGCGAGAGCGTGAAGGTCAGCTCGTGCGGCAGGTGGCCGACGATCGCCGGATCCAGCGCCGCGTCCTGCTCGTCGGCGTGCACCAGCTCCTCGGCGAGTGCGGCCTGGTCCGGGATAGCGGCGGCCAATCCGAGCGCCAGCCCCACCGCGCTGAGCACCGCGGTGCTGCGGAAAACAAATGACGACGTACCGGGCTTGCGATGACGCGCCATGCGGTGAGCCTCCAGAGGTCGTTACCTACACCACATTCGGGACGAATCCCGCCTGAGCTTGGTGAACAGGCTTTGGGCGGAGTCTAAGCAGGGTTGCCCCGACGTGTCGCAGCCTTGACAGGATGCGGGACCGGGCCTGAACTCCCTGGTGCACGCCCACCTGCAGGCTCCCTATGCCCCTGCTCAAGTCCTGGCAACGTCGACGCCGTGATGTCCGGGTCTGACACATAATCGGCGGATGCGTTCCGCGCCCGACATCGCCGCGGGGCCGAGGTGGCACCTGCAAGCCCGCCGACTACGGCGACTGCGCCTGTACTCCTACTGCCTGACCCTGCTCGCCTGCGTCATGGCCCTGCTCGCGTTCATGTACCTGGCACAGGGGCTGGCCGACCGTGATGGGTCCTTTGCCGCGCTCGGCGCCGGATTCGTGGTGGGCACCGGCGCCGCCCTCTGGGGTGCGGTCCTGGTGACCCACGCCCCGCTGCCTCGGCCGCCGGTTGTGCACGCTGTCCGACCGGTGTCCGCCCTGCGCCCGCCCGGCACCTCTGCCAGCGCAGCCTGACAAGCTCTGCCGAGCGGGCGAAATCGTCCCCGTCGCCGTGATCCGCGCTCTACCGTTGTGCTGTGCGGGCACGCTGGCGGAGCGGAGCGCGGGTCGGCGGCAACGCCACCGTGACGATGGCGGTCGTCGCCGCGACGCTGTCCGCCCTGGTCGGCCTGGGTCTGGCCACCACCTCCGAGCGCGACCCGGGCACCGCCGGTCCGGCCCCGACCCCAGAGCCGACCGCGACATCACCGGTGACCGGCGGCGCGCTGACCGCTCCCGTGACCTCACCGAGTCCCGCCCCGAGTGCGCCCGCGCCGCCGACGTTCACCGCCACGGCGCTCGCCGCGGGTGAGCGTGCGCCGCAGTTCGTGGTCGTGTCCTTCGACGGCGGCGGGAACCTGGAGCAGTGGGCCCGCTGGCTCGACGTCGGTGCGCGTACCGGTGCGGACATGAGCTTCTTCCTCTCCGGTACCTACCTGATTCCGAACGAGCGGCGAACGCTGTACCGCCCGCCGGGCAAGCCGGTGGGCAGCTCAGAGATCGGGTTCAGCAAGACCGCCACCGATGCCGTGCTCCGCCTGGAGTTCGCCCGTCGGGCGTTCGCCTCCGGGCACGAGATCGGCACCCATTACAACGGCCACTTCTGCGGCGCGAATGGCGTGGCGCGGTGGTCGAAGGCCGACTGGCGCAGCGAGCTGGCCCAGTTCGACGCCTTCCTGCGGGACTGGCGCGCGAACAACGACGTGCCGACCGCCGCCGCGCTGCCTTTCGGCCCCGACGACATCGTCGGCGGGCGCACGCCGTGCCTGGAGGGCAAACGCAGCGAGCTCTTCCCGGCCCTGGTGGAGCGCGGATTCCGCTACGACACCAGCGGTTACGGGTACCTGAACTGGCCCGAGCAGCGCAGCGACGGGCTCTGGGACATCCCGATGCAGGTGCTGCGGATGGCCGGCAGCGGGTCCTACGTGCTGTCGATGGACTACAACTTCTACGAGCGTCAGTCCGGCGCGGCACCGGCGGAACCCTCTCGCTACGACGCCATGCACCAGCAGGTACTCGACACCTACCGCAACGCCTACGCCGCGGTCCGCGAAGGCAACCGTGCCCCGCTGATCCTGGGCGCACACTTCGCCCCGTGGAACGGCGGCATCTACGGCGACGCGCTCGCGGACTTCGTCACCGAGACCTGCGACGACCCCGGAACCCAGTGCGTGTCCTTCATCCAGCTCATCGAGTGGCTGCAGGCTCAGGACCCTGCGGTGCTTGCCAGGCTGCAGGCCCTGCCGAGCGAGTCCATGGACTACTGAGCCCAAGCTTTCTAGATTATGGCTAGACAGGTAGAATCTAGAACATGGCGCTGAGCATCAAGGATCCTGCAACCGACCAACTCGTCCGGGCGCTGGCGCAGGAGACCGGCGAATCGATCACCCAAGCGGTGACCATCGCCGTGGCCGAGCGTCTGGAACGGATTCGCGGTAGCGCAATCGCCCCCGACCTCACCGCAGAGCTGCTCGCCATCGGTCAACGGGTGCGGGCACTACCGATCCTGGACGCTCGTACACCCGAGGAGATCCTGGGCTACGACGAGCACGGATTGCCGAGCTGACCCCGCATGGTGATCGACACCTCAGCGCTGCTCGCGGTGCTCCTGGCCGAACCGGAGGCGCCGCGGTTCGCCGCGGCGATTGCCGCGGACCCCCGTCGTCTGGTGTCTGTGGCCAGTGCGCTGGAGCTCACGATGGTGGTCGAGGCCCGCCACGGCGCAGCAGGGGGCCGCGAGTTCGAGCTGCTGTTGCATCGGATCAAGGCCGCAACGGTGCCCGTGTCCGCCGATCAGCTCACTGTTGCCCAGGACGCCTGGCGCCGCTTCGGCAAGGGCCGTCACCCGGCTTCCCTCAATTACGGAGATTGCTTCTCCTACGGCTTGGCCCGCTACAGCGGCGAACCGCTGCTGTACAAGGGGGAGGACTTCACCAAGACCGACATCCACGCGGTCCTGCCGTAAGGGCCACGCCCGAGTCCACCAGCACAGAGCCTCGCGCAGGGTGCTCACGTCCACACTTCGGCCAGGGGCAAGGCCACCAGCCGGTCCCCGAACGGGAGCCGGGCAGAGCCGGTATGCAGCACGATCCCCGCCAGGAAGGTGCCGCCGACGCGATCGAGCGCATCACGCACCAGGGCGAGGCTGGCGAAGTCCGCGGAGCGGGGTGTCGTGGAAGCCTTGATCTCCACCCCCACGACCCGTCCATCCGCACTCTCCAGAATCGCATCGACCTCAGCCCCGCCGCGGTCGCGGAAGTGATATAGCCGCGCCGTCGATGCCGCCCAGGTCACCTGCTTGGCGAGTTCGTTGACCACGAAGGACTCCACCAGCGGACCAGTCGCAGGCTCGGTCGGGTTGCGCAGCATCTCGGCCTGACGACCCATCAGCGCAGCCGCGAGGCCGGTGTCCGAGACGTGCAGACGCGGCCGTTTAACTACTTTGGCCGTGAGGTTGCGCCCCCAGGCCGGAACACGGTGCACCAGGAAAACGGTTTCCAGCCAGGCCAGGTAGGCCGCGATGGTCTCCCGGTGAACTCCCAGCCGCTCGGCTGCAGACGCCACGACAAGTTCGGCGGACGTCGTCGCGGCGGCGTAGCGCAACAATCCGGCGAGTGCATCGAGTTTGCGGATGTCGTCCGCGACGGCGACTTCTCGGGCGAGGACGGTGGACACGTACTGCTCGAACCATCGCCGGCGCATCCGCTCAGAGAGTGCTGTGGCATCCGGGTAACCTCCCGCGCACACCCGCTCCAAATAATCCAGGCGGGCGATCACCTCACCGCGGTGGTCGAGCAGCGCACCGGTTCCGTTGAAGGCTCGGTCCACGAAACTGTCGGTGCCGCCGTGGAGTTCCCCCTGCGAGAACGGCCACAGGGCGAGGAGATCCACTCGTCCCGCCAACGACTCCGAGATCGTCGGCACGGTGAGGAAATTGGTCGAGCCGGTCAGGATGTAGCGGCCGGGGCGGGTGTCGGTGTCTACCGCTGCCTTGATCGCCAGCACCAGCGGCTCACCGGCTCGCTGGATCTCGTCAATAACGAGAGGCGTGCCGAGCGCCTCAAGAAATCCCGCCGGATCCGCCTTCGCCACATCGAGTTGTGCCACGTCATCCAGGCTGACGACTGTGGCACCACAGCCGGCCGCAAGTTGCGCCGCCAGGGTGGACTTGCCCACCTGCCGCGCTCCGTGCACAACCACAACCCGAAAAACGCCCAGCGATTCCTCGGCAAGCGCCGCGAGACGTCGTTCCAGCAAGTGCTCCATAGCCCTAAGGCTACAACCTAACCGTAATTTCGTCCCCATGCTAGCAGCATTTTCGTCTACCCGTTAACCGCAATCTCGTCCGCCGATCGCGTGCCTGAAGCGCGGTCACTGCCAGGGCCGGCCCACCTGAGTGCGCCCCGGCCGCCCTCCCGCGCACGGCTCTACCGCCACGGAGTTCATTCCGGGACAGGATCCGCCACCCCGCGGTGGCTGCGCCGGGCTCGCCGGCGCCGACGTTTACAAGTCCAAAGCCTGCGTCCTACCCTTCGGCGGCGCGCCATCACCGGTGGTGGGCGTCGCGGGCCGAACACGGCAGGCTGGGCCTGGCCGGTGATCGCCCCGGCGCCGACGAGGGGACCCAGCGCGGGCCGCCGAGAAAGAAGACCGCCGCCGAGGCGGCGTCGTCAACGGGGGGCGCGCCCTCGACGATGAAGGAACTCAAGGACACGCTGTGGAAGGCCGCGGACAAGCTCCGCGGGTCGATGGATGCCTCGCAGTACAAGGACATCGCGCTCGGGCTGGTGTTCCTCAAATACGTCTCCGATGCCTTCGCCGAGCGCCGCACCGAACTCGAGGCCGAGCTGCGGACCGGCGGCCTCGACGACGGACAGGTCGGCCAGCTGATCGACGAGTACGACGCCTACACCGGGCGCGGGGTCTTCTGGGTCCACGAGAAGGCGCGCTGGTCCTACCTCGCGGCGCACGCCAAGGGCCTGCCCGCCGCCGGCAGCGAACCACCGAAGGCGATCGGTGAACTCATCGACGACGCCATGGACTACGTGATGGGCGCCAACCCGCTGCTGGCCGGAACGCTGCCGAAGATCTTCGCCAAGGACAACGTCGACCAGCGGCGCCTGGGCGAGCTGATCGACCTGTTCAACTCCGCGCGCTTCACCGGCGCCGGGGTGAGCAAGGCCCGAGACTTGCTCGGGGAGGTGTACGAGTACTTCCTGGACAAGTTCGCCAAGGCCGAGGGCAAGCGCGGCGGGGAGTTCTACACCCCACCCGATGTGGTCCGCGTCCTGGTTGAGGTGCTCGAACCCTCCAAGGGCAAGATCTACGACCCATGCTGCGGCTCGGGCGGCATGTTCGTGCAGACCGAGAAGTTCCTGCTCGCCCACCAGGCCGAAGGCAGCGACATCTCTGTCTACGGGCAGGAACTCAACGAACGCACCTGGCGCATGGCGAAGATGAACCTCGCCCTGCACGGCCTGAACGCCAACCTCGCCAGCCGCTGGGGTGACACCTTCGCCCGCGACCAGCACCCGGACCTCAAAGCTGACTACGTCCTGGCGAACCCGCCGTTCAACATCAAGGACTGGGCCCGCGCCGAATCCGACGCCCGCTGGAAATTCGGCGTCCCGCCCGCCGGCAACGCCAACTACGCGTGGATCCAGCACATCCTGGCCAAGCTCACCCCCGGCGGCCGGGCCGGTGTGGTGATGGCCAACGGCTCCATGTCGACCAACTCCGGCGGTGAGGGCGACATCCGCGCCGCGATCGTGGAGGCGGACCTGGTCTCGTGCATGGTCGCGCTCCCGACCCAATTGTTCCGCTCGACGGGGATCCCGGTGTGCCTGTGGTTCTTCGCCCGCGACAAGGCACCCGGCAAGCAGGGCTCGGCAGACCGGCGCGGGCAGGTGCTGTTCATCGACGCGCGCAACCTCGGGTACATGGTGGACCGCGCCGAGCGGGCGCTGTCCGACGCGGACATCGCGAGGATCGCCGGCGCGTACCGGGCCTGGCGGGGGACGCCCTCCGCGGCTGATGCGGCGTACGCCGACGAGGCGGGGTTCTGCTACTCGGCCTCGCTCGCAGAGATCAAAACTGCGGAGTACGCGCTGACGCCCGGGCGGTACGTCGGGGCAGCTGACGTGCCTTCAGATGGGGAGGAGATCGGCGCGAAGATCGAGCGGCTGACGAAAGAGTTGCTCGCGCAGTTCGACGAGAGTGCGCGGTTGGAAGCCGTGGTGCGGGAGAAGCTGGGGCGGGTCGGGTGATGAGGCAGATTTCACTTCGGGACGCCTGCGCGCGAATCGACTACGGCCTCACAACATCGGCTGTAGCGAACGGCGTTGGCCCGCGGTTTCTTCGAATCACCGATATCGAATCCTCGAACATCAACTGGCCCCAGGTGCCGCGCTGCGAGGCGACCCCGATGGAGCGGGAACGCTACAGGCTGCTGCGGGGTGACGTCGTAGTAGCCCGCACAGGCGCTTCTACCGGCCGATCCGCCTGGGTGCAGCCGCCCGAGGATGCCGTGTTCGCGTCTTACCTCGTGAGGTTTCGCGCCGGCACCGAAGTTGACTCACGCTTTCTCGGCTACGTGCTGGCCTCTGGACCATGGAGGGACTACATCCACGGACGCGCGCACGGAAAGTCGGCCCAACCCAACCTAAGCGCCGGCGACATGGCGGAGTTCGAATTCATGTGTCCAGACCTTCTAGCCCAACGGGCGATCGCGGAGGTGTTGGGGGCGCTCGACGACAAGATCGCCGCCAACACCCGGCGGGTCGTGACCGCTGACGCCCTGAGCGCGGCGCGTTTCGCATCGATAATCGAGGGCGCAGACACGGCTCCGCTCAGTTCGACGGCCGAGTTCATCAACGGTCGCGCGTTCACCAAAGACGCTTCGGGCACAGGGCGCGTCGTCATACGCATCGCTGAACTCAATTCAGGGATCGGCGGGTCGACCGTGTACTCCGATGCCCAAGTGACGGACCAACACGTGGCGCGGCCTGGCGATCTCCTCTTTGCTTGGTCGGGCTCGCTGACTGTGCATCGCTGGTTTCGGCCAGAGGGGATCGTCAACCAGCACATCTTCAAAGTGGTTCCGAAAGCGGGCCATCCAAGGTGGCTTGTGAAGCAACTGCTCATGGTCGCCCTGGCCGAGTTCAAGGCGATTGCCGCCGACAAGGCGACGACCATGGGGCACATCCAGCGTCACCATCTCGATCTTGCTGTGCCGCTTCCGTCTCGCGAATCGATCGGGCAACGGGACGCCGTGATGACGAACCTGTACGAAAGCGCGCTACTGACCGAACAGGAAAACCTCTCCCTCGCCGCCATCAGGGACGCCTTGCTCCCCGAGCTGATGTCCGGGCGCCTGCAGGTGCGTGACGCCGCGTCAGCCATTGAAGGGATCGTGTGATGGCGGGGATCGGGTACAGCGAGGCGGAGTGGGAGGCATTGGCGCTGGAGACCCTCGGCGAGCTGGGGTGGAGCTACGTCCCGGGGGAGGCGATCATTCCGACGGCGCCCGGCGAGGGCGTGCGGGAGTCGTGGAGTGAGCTGGCGATCCGGCCCCGGCTGCTCACGGCCCTGGGGAACCTGAATCCGGGAGTTCCGGCGCAGTACCTCGCGCAGGCGGCCGCGGAGATCTTGAGCCCCAAGTCGCAGGACGCGATCACCGAGAACCACCGCATCCACGGCTACCTCATCGGTGGCTACCGCGGGCTGACCTTCACCGAGGATGGGCAGGAGCGCACCCCGACGTTGCGCCTGATCTCGGCCGACCCGGCACAGAACGAGTGGCTGGCGGTCAGTCAGGTCACGCTGATCGGCGGGGACTACAAGCGGCGCTTGGACATCGTCGCGTACTGCAACGGGATGCCGGTCTCCATCCTGGAGTTGAAGAAGGCCGGGGCGAAGAACGCGACGGTGGCCGGGGCGCACGCACAGCTCGCGACCTACATCCACGAGTTCCCGATGGCGTTCCGCTTCGCCGCGTTCACCCTCGCCAGCGACGGCATCTTCGCCAAGTACGGAACCCCGTTCACCCCGCTCAATCACTTCTCGCCATGGTCCATCGACGAAGCGGGCACGCCAATCACGACGCCCACGCCGCAGGGCGTCACCGGGCTGGAGCTCGCACTGTTCGGGCTCTACGACCAACGCCGTTTCACCGACCTGCTGGCGAACTTCACCGCGTTCGATGCCGACAACACCGGCTTGGCGAAGCGGATCGCCAAGCCGCATCAGTACATCGCCGTGACCAAGGCCGTCGCCGCGACCGTGGCGGCGGTGGCCGGGGACGGCAAGGCGGGCGTGGTCTGGCACACGCAAGGGTCGGGCAAGTCGATGGAGATGGAACTCTACGTCAACCTGGTGATGCGTCACCCCGCGCTCGGTAACCCGACGATCCTGGTGATCACCGACCGCACCGAGCTCGACGGCCAGCTCTACGAAGGCTTCGCGCGCAGCGAGCTGCTGCCCGAGCAGCCGGTGCAGATCACCAGCCGCGGACAGCTGCGCACCGAGCTGAGCGCTCGCGTCACCGGCGGCATCTACTTCACGACGCTGCCGAAGTTCGCCCGCACCCAGGGCGACCGCGACGCCGGCGACGCGCACCCGCAGCTGAGCGAGCGGCGCAACATCGTCGTCGTGGTCGACGAGGCGCACCGCAGCCACTACGACGACCTCGACGGCTACGCCCACCACCTCAAGACGGCACTGCCCCGCGCCACCCTGATCGCGTTCACCGGCACCCCGGTCTCCTTTGCCGACCGCAACACCCAGCAGGTATTCGGCGACTACATCGACGTCTACGACTTGACCCGGGCCGTCGAGGACGGCGCCACCGTCCCGGTCTACTTCGAGCAGCGCATCGTCAGGATCGCCCTCGCCGGTGAGGTCAGCGAGGCCGACCTGGACGCCGCCGCCACCGAGGCCACCGACGGACTCACCGACACCGAACGCGCCAAGGCCGAGAAGGCCGTCGCGGTTGTCAATGCGCTCTACGGCGCCCCGGCCCGCCTGGCGGAGCTCGCGGGCGACCTCGTCGCGCACTGGGAGAACCGCAGCGCGGCGATGCGCCCCTTCCTCTGCGCTCCCGGCAAGGCCCTGATCGTCGGCGCGACCCGGGAGATCTGCGCGAACCTCTACGCCGAGATCATCCGGATCCGCCCGGACTGGCACTCGAGCGAGATCGATCAGGGGCGCATCAAGGTTGTCTACTCCGGGGTCGCCTCCGACACCGCGCCGGTCTCGACCCACAACCGTTCCGCGGCGGCGAACGCGACGATCAAGAACCGGCTACGCGACGTCGATGATGAACTCGAGCTGGTGATCGTCAAGGACATGATGCTCACCGGCTTCGACTCACCACCCCTGCACACCCTGTACCTGGACCGGCCGCTCAAGGGCGCGCTGCTCATGCAGACCCTGGCCCGGGTCAACCGCACCTACCGCGGTAAGGCAGACGGCCTGCTCGTCGCCTACGCCCCGCTCGCGGAGAACCTCGCTGCCGCGCTGAGTGAGTACACCTCCAGCGACCAGCGCACCAAGCCGGTCGGGAAGAACGTCGCCGAGGCCATCGAGCTCACCGAGACCCTGGTTGCGGCGCTGGCCACCCTGGTCGCCGGGCACGACTGGCGCGCGGTACTCGCCGGCGGCGGAGCGAAGGCGCGGCTGCACGCCGTCACCTCCACCGTCAACTATCTGCGTGACCCGGCCACCCCGGGCAACGAGCCGCCCGCCGACGGCGCCGACGCCGCAGAGACCCTTGGCAGGCGGTACCGGCGCACTTCCGCGGAGTTGGCCCGGGCCTGGGCGCTGTGCTCAGGCTCGAAGAACCTCCTCGCGCGCCAACCCGAGGCGCAGTTCTACGAAGAGGTCCGGGTCTGGATGGCCAAGTTCGACGCCGAGGAGCGTGCGGCCTCGGGCGAGCCGGTCCCCGAGGAGATCCAGCGCCTACTCGCCGAGCTGATCGCCACCTCCACCGAGACCGGCGGCGTCATCGACGTCTATGCCGCGGCCGGCATGCCGCGCCCCACGCTCAGCGATCTCGGCCCCGACTTCCTGGCCAAAACCCAAGCGGCACCCAACCCGCACCTGGCGATCGAGGCGCTGCGCAAGCTGCTCACCGAGGAATCGGCCAAGGCCAGCACCGGGAACGTGGTCCGCGCCCGCGCGTTCTCCGAGCGCATCACCGAACTGATGTCCCGTTACACCAACTCCCAGCTCACCTCCGCCGAGGTCATCGCCGAGTTGGTCAAGCTCGCACATGACGTAGCCGCCGAGGGCAACCGCGGCGCCGCATTCACCCCGCCGCTGAGCCCGGATGAGCTCGCGTTCTACGACGCCGTCGCCGCCAACGACTCGGCCCGCGAACTCCAAGGCGCTGGGGTGCTCGCGCAAATCGCCCGCGAACTCGTCCAGGTAATGCAGCGCGACATTCGCACCGACTGGACCGTGCGGGAGGACGTGCGCGCCAAGCTCCGCTTCTCGATCAAGGCGCTGCTGGTGAAGTACAAGTACCCGCCGGACAGCCACGCCGAGGCGATCAAGCTCGTCCTGGAGCAGATGGAGTCCCTCGCCCCCCGCTACGCAGCCGAGCGCGACTGAACTGTCGGTGCCGCGTGGCAGATTGATCGCAAAGGGGTGAGGCACATGGAAATCGAGCCGGCGGGGCAATTCCTCGTCTACGCCGATCAGGCGGGCAAGCTCAAGATCGATGTCAGGCTCGATGGTGAGACGGTCTGGCTGAGCCAGTACGCGATGTCCGAGTTGTTCCAGACGTCGCAGCAGAACATCTCTGCACACATCGCCAACGTCTACGAGGAGGGCGAACTCGAGGCCAGCTCAACTCACAAGGATTTCTTGTCGGTTCGCCAGGAGGGCGCGCGTACCGTTCGTCGGCGGGTCACCCACTACAACCTCGACGTGATCATCTCGGTCGGCTACCGCGTCAAGAGTCATGTCGCGACGAACTTCCGGATCTGGGCCACCGAACGACTGCGCGAATACATCGTCAAGGGGTTCACCCTTGACGATGAGCGGCTCAAGAACCCGGATCATCCGTTCGACTACTTCGACGAGCTCCTACGACGCATTCAGGACATCCGTACGTCCGAGCGGCGCTTCTACCGCAAGATCACCGACATTTACGCGACCAGCATCGACTACGACCCCACCATGGAGATCAGCCTAGGTTTCTTCGCCACCGTCCAGAACAAGCTGCACTGGGCCATCACCGGGCTTCCGCAGCCGAGATCGTCCACGAACGGGCAGATGCAAACGCACCACACATGGGCTTGACCAGCTGGCGAGGTCCATCCGTACGGAAGTCCGACGTAGGGGTGGCCAAGAACTACCTCACGGCGCTTGAACTCGCAGCGCTGAATAACCTCGTCGAGCAGTACCTCGTCTTCGCCGAGGGCCAAGCAATGCGGCGGATCCCGATGTACATGGCCGATTGGGTCGCCAAACTCGACGGCTTCCTGGTACTCAATGCCGCGAGATTCTTTCGACAGCCGGACGAATTTCACACGCTGTGGCCTTGGAGAGCGCCCACGCCGCGTACGAGCAGTTTCAGAATCGCCGCGCGACAGAGGCCGAATCCGATCTTTCTGATTTCGACCGGGTCATCCGTGACCTGGCCCGCCCGCCTCGGCCGGACAGCGGGGCCTGACCCACCGCCGACCGCGGGTTCGGGCGTTTCCCGGGACTGCGCTTCTTCGACCCGCTCACTTGACGCGGCGACCACCCGATCGCTTTCTAGACTCGACTACGTGCCCGACTTCCTGAACCCCGGCGACGCGATCGATTCCGAGCGCCTCCTCGCACTGGATCGAGCGCTGCTCTGGCACCCGTATGCCTCCATGACCGCGCCCGGCCCGGTGCACGGCGTCGTGGGCGCGCAAGGGGTCCGGCTACAGCTCGCCGACGGGCGCGAGGTGATCGACGCGATGTCCTCGTGGTGGGCGGCGATCCACGGCTACAACCATCCGGTGCTCAACGCGGCCGCCCACGAGCAGATCGAGCGGATGTCGCACGTGATGTTCGGCGGGTTGACCCACCCCGGGGCCATCGGACTCGCGCAACGCCTGCTCGCGCTCACCGATCCAGGTCTGGGCCACGTATTCCTGTCCGACTCCGGCTCGGTCTCGGTCGAGGTGGCGATCAAGATGGCGCTGCAGTACTGGCAGGCCCGCGGACAACGGCGCACGCGGCTGTTCACCGTGCGCGGCGGGTACCACGGCGACACCTTCGCGGCGATGTCGGTGTGCGACCCGGTCGGCGGGATGCACCACCTGTTCACCGGCGTGCTGCCCGAGCACCTGTTCGCCCCGCGCCCGCCGGACGGCTACGACGCCGCTCTGGACCCGGCCTGGTTCGCCGCCACCGAATCGACGCTCGCTGCCCATGCCCACGAGGTCGCCGCAATCATCGTCGAACCGGTGGTCCAGGGCGCGGGCGGTATGCGCTTTCACTCCCCCGCCTACGTCCGAGCCCTGCGCGAACTCGCCGATACCCACGGCGTCCTGCTGATCCTGGACGAGATCGCGACGGGGTTCGGGCGCACCGGCGCGATGTTCGCCCACCTGAATGCGGGGGTGTGCCCGGACATCCTGTGCGTCGGCAAGGCGATGACCGGCGGGTACCTGTCCATGGCGGCGACGCTGTGCACCCCCGCCGTGGCGGAGGGAGTCTGCGCCGGTGAGGCCGGCGCCCTGATGCACGGCCCGACCTACATGGCCAACCCGCTGGCGGCGGCGATCGCATGCGCGAGCCTGGACCTGCTCACCTGCCGGGACTGGGCCGGCGAGGTCGCCGCCCTGGACGCTGGGCTGCGCGCCGGGCTGACCCCGGCGGCGCAGGAACCTGGGGTGGCGCAGGTCCGGGTACTCGGCGGGATCGGGGTCATCGAGCTTGCGGACGAGGTCGACGTGCCGCGCGCCACGGCCGCTGCGTTGGAGCGCGGGGTATGGATCCGGCCGTTCCGGAATCTGATCTACGCGATGCCGCCGTACATCACGACAGGAGCGGAATTGGCGAGCATCACCGCCGCGATGGTGGCGGCGGCCCAGGCGTGCGGGCCCGGCCCCGTATCCTGACCCACGCACACCTCCCCCATCCGTGGAGACGTTCCCGTGGACAAGCAGGTCCAGCAACTCGACCGAGTGATCATCCGCTTCGCCGGGGACTCCGGCGACGGAATGCAGCTGACCGGGGACCGCTTCACCGCGGAAACCGCCAACTTCGGCAACGACCTCGCCACCTGGCCCAATTTCCCGGCCGAGATCCGAGCCCCCGCGGGAACGCTCGCCGGGGTCTCCAGCTTCCAGCTGCACTTCGCCGACCACGACATCATGACCCCGGGCGACTCCCCGAACGTGCTGGTCGCGATGAACCCGGCGGCGCTCAAGGCCAACCTGGCTGACCTGCCGCGCGGGGCCACGGTCATCGTGGACACCGACGAGTTCACCAAGCGCAACCTGGCAAAGGTCGGCTACGCGGTGAGCCCCTTGGAGGACCACACCCTCGACGCCTACCACGTGCACGCGCTCGCCCTCACCCAGCTGACGGTGGATTCACTCGCCGGCTCCGGGCTGTCCCGCAAGGACGCCGAACGCTCGAAGAACATGTTCTCCCTCGGTCTGCTGTCCTGGCTCTACGGCCGCCCGGCCGAGGGCACCGAGGCGTTCCTGCGGGCCAAGTTCGCCCGCAAGCCCGACATCCGCGACGCCAACATCACCGCGTTCCGCGCCGGCTGGAACTACGGCGAGACGACCGAGGACTTCGCGGTCTCCTACCAGGTCCGGCCCGCCCCCATGCCGGCCGGTGAGTACCGCAACATCACCGGCAACACCGCCCTGTCCTACGGCCTGATCGCCGGCGCGCAACTGGCGAAGCTCCCACTCTTCCTCGGCGCCTACCCGATCACCCCGGCCAGCGACATCTTGCACGAGTTGTCCAAGCACAAGGGCATGGGCGTGCGCACGTTCCAGGCCGAGGACGAGATCGCCGGTGTTGGCGCCGCGCTCGGCGCGGCCTTCGGCGGTTCGCTCGGGGTGACCTCGACCTCGGGACCTGGTGTGGTCCTCAAGGCCGAGACCATCGGTCTCGCGGTCTCGCTCGAGCTGCCGCTGGTCATCGTCGATGTGCAGCGCGGTGGCCCCTCCACCGGTCTGCCGACCAAGACCGAGCAGTCCGACCTGCTGATGGCGATGTTCGGCCGCAACGGTGAGTGCCCGGTGGCGATCGTCGCACCGCAGTCCCCCGCCGACTGCTTCGACGCCGCGATCGAGACGGTCCGGCTCGCGACCAAGTACCGCACTCCGGTCATGCTGCTCTCCGACGGCTACATCGCCAACGGCTCCGAGCCCTGGCTGATCCCGGATGTCACCGCCCTGCCCGACCTGCAGACGCCGTTCGCCACCGGTCCCAACCACGAGACCGAGAGCGGCGACAACGTCTTCTGGCCGTACAAGCGCAACCCCAAGACTCTGGCCCGGCCGTGGGCCATCCCGGGCACCCCGGGGCTGGAGCACCGCATTGGCGGCATCGAGAAGGCCGACGGGCACGGCAACATCTCCTATGACCCGCTCAACCATGACCTGATGACCCGGACCCGGCAGGCCAAGATCGACGGGATCGCCTACGACATCGGAAAGCTTGCTGTTGACGATCCGTCAGGTAAGGCCAAGGTGCTTATCCTGGGCTGGGGCTCGACGTACGGCCCGATCGGCGCCGCGTGCCGCCGGGTGCGCCAGGGCGGCGGGCACATCGCCAGTGCGCACCTGCGTCACCTCAACCCGTTCCCGGAGAACACCGGCGAGGTGCTGCGCAGCTACGACAAGGTCATCGTCCCGGAGATGAATCTGGGTCAGTTGACGCTATTGCTGAGGGCGAAGTACCTCGTCGACATCATCGGCTTCAACAAGGTGCAAGGCCTGCCCTTCTCCGTCGGCGAACTTTCCGATGCGATCACCGAGGTGCTGGCCACCGTCAACGAACCACGTCCGCGCACGCGGCGGACACCAGGAGCGAACTGATGCCGCGCGATGACTCCCCTCCCGTGGGCCTGGCCTACCGGAGCCTGGACCTGGTTCCCAAGACCGAGGTCAAGCAGTCGGCCAAGGACTTCAAGAGCGACCAGGAGGTGCGCTGGGGCCCGGGCTGTGGGGACTACGCGATCCTGGCCGCCGTGCAGGGATTCCTGCCCGATCTCGGTCTCAAGCGCGAGAACATCGTCTTCGTGTCCGGCATCGGCTGTTCCTCGCGCTTCCCGTACTACCTGGACACCTACGGCCTGCACTCGATCCACGGCCGCGCGCCCTCGATCGCGACCGGGCTGTCGGTGACCCGCCCGGATCTCTCGGTCTGGGTCGTCACCGGCGACGGCGATGCGCTCTCCATCGGCGGCAACCACCTGATCCATGCCCTGCGCCGCAACGTCAACCTCAAGATCCTGCTGTTCAACAACCGGATCTATGGTCTGACGAAGGGTCAGTACTCGCCGACCTCCGAGGTCGGAAAGAACACCCAGCCCACCCCGCTGGGGTCGCGGGACGCACCGTTCAACCCGGTTTCGCTAGCCCTTGGTGGGGCGGCAACTTTCGTCGCCCGCACCATCGACTCCGACCGCAAGCA